>JALTZQ010000056.1:0-763 GCA_027046105.1 Pyrodictiaceae archaeon | reverse complement strand
CACATAAACTGTTCTGTAGTTGTCCAACAATGCTTATCGATGAGGATAAAGAGGAAAAATTCCCACGTAGATTAAGACCTACACGAAGTGAGCTCGGCGAAGTAGATATAGCTGCCCTCTTTGAGTGGCGGCGCGGAAGAGTGTATCACTATCATGCACCTAGATCCGCTAGCTGTCTAGTTGAAGCCGATGAAGAGCCTCCCCACGAGCTTAACCGTGAAGCACTTGTGGTAAGCCTAGCTATAGCTATGGCGCTTAATTCTAGAATAGTTGATGAAGTGCATGTTATGAGAAAGATTGTCATTGATGGATCTAACACAACCGGTTTCCAGCGCACTGCAATCATTGCTCTAGGAGGTTATGTTGAACTCCCTAGTGGTAAACGAGTTGGCATACAAAGTATAGCTTTGGAAGAGGATGCTGCTAGAAAGATAGGCGAGCAAGGTAAAGTGGTGAATTATCGTCTTGATAGGCTTGGCATACCTCTTATTGAGATAAGCACCGAACCTGACATAGAGACTCCAGAGGAAGCCTATGAAACTGCTCTAACCATTGGCCAGTTATTGAGGCTCACAGGTAGAGTTAAGCGTGGTATAGGCACAATAAGACAGGATCTTAACGTGTCGATACGCAATGGCGTTAAGACTGAAATAAAAGGTGTGCAATTGTTAGAACTACTACCAAAGATTGTAGCTTTTGAAGCAATTAGACAAAAACGTCTATTGGAGCTTCGTGAAGAGCTAAGAAGAAGAGGCATTACTCG
>JALTZQ010000055.1 GCA_027046105.1 Pyrodictiaceae archaeon | reverse complement strand
TAAATTATAAACCCGGAAAAAGGTAGCGCTATATGAAGTCTCAACATGTTCTCTCCTAATCAGTTAAATGAAGCAGTTAATGCCGTAGTAAAAAGTAGGATAGATATAGCACCAATAGTAGGTCAAATGGGCCATACTGGTACGATAATTATACGTGAAGCTTTAGAGGAGAGAAACCCTATTCTCGACGACGAAAGTAGACTACGTGTAGCTGCAGCAATACCACCATACGATGTGGGGTATGCTCTTAAGTTAGATAGGATATGTATGACGCTCCTGTAAGTGATGTAGCGCGTTCCCATAACACGAATATACTAGGGGCTTCACGAAGCCTTGTCGAGGAAGTATCAGCGGACTTTGTAATAGGCAATATTAGCAGTTATTAAGCAGCAGTCGAATACAATCATGGAAATTGAATGTATTGATGGGGCAAGAGCAGGCATCGATAGTAGGGTAATGTACAGCACCACGAGTCACGGGAGCCTACTCGCTAACGTTTATGGACGGTTGCATCAGTACGCTATGCTTTACAAGATATAGGCTGATAGTCGTAGGTAGGGGAAAGAGACTATTATCAATGCAGAATAGCTTAGACCTCTAGGATGTACTCCTCATTATTGTTTGCAACAATGGTTTCCTCAACAAATCCTAAGCCTTTCACGTACTCAGCAAATGAGGCTGCAACATCGGGCTCACTATGTACAACTATTACTCGACTAGGCTTAAGCTTATCGACAATGGACAATAAACCGTCCACATCCGCGTGACTACTGAAGTCTAGCCACTCAAGCCTAGCACGTAGTGGTTCCTCGGTATCTGGCATAAGGCCTTCCTCGACAAGTCTTCGCCCAGGACTACCTGGTGCCTGGAAACTAACCAGGACAACAGCGTTCTTCGGGTTCGAGCCAAGCCTCTTGAGGTAGTAGAGGCTAGGGCCACCCTTTAACATTCCAGCAGATGCTATTATAACACCAGGCTTCTTCCAAACTCTATGCCTATCCTGCCATCCTCTTACAACTGTAAACTCTTCAAAGGCCTTCCTCAATAGCTCGGGATTATTCATGAACCCAGGGTTTTCCAGGAATATCTCTGTGACTTGTCGTATCATGCCATCTACCGCTACTGGTACTCCCAGATCCCTATCGGCGAGAACCATCATTATCTCTTGACCTCTAGCAACACTAAAGGCAGGTATCAATACTGTGCCACCAGAATCGATTGTTTCCTCAATTATCGCTACAAGCCGCTCCTCGGCAACTCTTCTTGGAGGATGTCTGCTAGAACCATAAGTAGCCTCAGTAACTAGGACATCTACTCTGCCCACACGCTCAATTTCTGCAGGCCTCATAAGCTTAGTCTCAATAGTGTTAATGTCACCTGTATAGGCAAGGCGTAGACCATCAATATTCACAACTGTTACAAGGCTGCCTGGTATATGTCCTGCGCTATAAAACTCTAGTTCATACTCATCTACAACTACTCGATCGCCGGGAGTGACGTAGACAGAGGACTCGAGTAGACGCCCCACCTCTTCGTGCTCGTAAAGTGATAGCGGTCCATTTAGTTTAAGAAAATCCTCAAGCATTAGTTTAGCCATCTGAACAGTTGGTCTTGAAGCATATACCACAGGATTCCCTGAAATAAAGTACATTGGTGCTGTGCCAATATGGTCAAGGTGTGCATGACTAAGCACAATAGCACGGACATAGCGTGGCGGATAGGTCAACGCATAGACGGGGTTATCATTCTCATCAAAGTTGATTCCGGCATCAAGTAACACGGCATTTTTCGAATCAACCCGCCTTACCAGTATCGATGCTCTACCGACTTCACCGCCACTACCTAGTATACGGACAGCGGCCTTAGCCAAGACCCTTAAAGCACCCCGCGCCCCGTCTTTACCCTCCTAAACGCTGGCTACATACGACGCACATTCACCTAGACCATACTGAGAAGTGGATACTAGACGGAAGCCAGCTAATAAACTAGCCACTCTTAGGAGGCGATTTTCAACGTGACACTAAAAGGCAAGTGTAGTACTTAACAAGAAGAGACAAATAACAACTAGTGCTCTTCTAGGAACCTAGGGTTTGAGGAGGTGGTGCTGTGTTCCGGTTATCGGCTACAGAGCTTAGGAAGCAGTTTCGCCGCCTAGGCCTCAAAGTAGATGTGGAGGAAGTTAAAGCGGAGAGAATAGTTGTTGAAACAGTTGAAGGAAAAAGACTAGTACTAGAAGAGCCACAGACAACACTCCTAGTTAAACTCCCTGGAAAAACCTTCATGCTCCAGGTGGTAGCGTCGGGTCTCACAGAGGAGGCTGAGGCCGCGGAAACTGGTATTGAGGTTAGTGAGGAGGATGTAAGGCTTGTGGCTGAGCAAGCAGGTGTAAGCATGGAGGAAGCTAGAAGGGCTCTCGAGGAAACAGGGGGTGATATAGCAGCTGCCATACTTTTGCTTGAGGAGAGGAAAAAAGCTTAGCCAAGCCTACGGAGCCCCTCAACAAGTTCTTCAACACTTGAGACAGTAGACAATAGTAGTGGGATACCCTCAGCCTCTGCAAGCCTTACTGCAAGGAAATCAACAGATTTCGGCCCATGGAGAACCACTACAGCAGGCTTTATAGGCGCAACCCTCAAGGCGATCATGGGCGATCGTCCTGTCGTCACACCAGTAAACACGAGTGCACGCTGGCTAGTACTACCCATAATGTAGACAAACTCGTTTCCACTAAGACTCTCAATAGCACGTATACTATCCATGACAGTATAGCCATAGATCTTATCCACACCTACAACACTGTTCAACAAAAGTCCTTTAACAGCGGTAACAAGGCGATCAAAACTAACACCAGTCTCAAGCTCACGCATATCGATAACAGCCGATAAATGCTGAAGCTGCATCAAGCGCGCAAGCCTAGAGATAACAGGCCATCCACGATCAGCATCAATATCTATCAATGCCTCAACAAACCTCTTAACAAAACCGGAGCCAGGCGCACGCCTCCCCTTCTCGTAATCACTAATAACACTAGCAGTTACACCCATTCTACGAGCAACCTCAAACTGACTGGCCCCAAACACCTCTCTCCACTTACGCAACATCCTCGCAGGAGACTCACTCATTACAATCTCTCCAGCAATCCTCCTAGCAATAGTCTCAACCACAACCTTTGGAGGCCAACCATTATACCGCGGCACACCAACCCCCAACCACACAATAAAACAAAACCAACACATAAAAAACCAGCAGTCCAGCAACGAAACACAATTAGCCCCGCACCCCGGTACAAACCACCAACAATACCCGGGAGAGCTAGAACCCCGTAACATAAGGGCGCCGGGGTCGCCTAGCCTGGTAGGGCGCCGGCCTGCTAAGCCGGTGGGGGACACCCCCGCGCGGGTTCAAATCCCGCCCCCGGCGCCATAAGAACCTTCCTGTTACTCTCCTCTGGTGTGGGCATACTTACATAGCATAGTATTTCTGGATAAGAGATGGGAATGTGTGGCCACTATAGGGTCTCGGATACTATGGCGCCTTTACTATGATGGCATGAAACCATTGTACCTTATAGCATAATAGTGTCTAGTGTTATATCGTTATATCTGCATTATATAAAGAACCTAAAACTTATCGCTAGGGTCTTCAAGCGGAGAATCTTCTAGGGACTCTCGTGGCTTGTAGGACATTAGTCAGAGTCCTCTAGGCCCGGGGGATTTTAAGGGTAAATCGACCTAGCTGACACTTGTTCCGGTTGTAACTAGGAAAGCACGAAAAGTGTTCATGGAAAAGTTTTAATCGCTAAACACTAATATATAGCCCTTTCTCTCCAGGGTATAGTAGTCGTTGCATATGAGGTTTAAGTGTTATGTATAGGAGAGCTGCGAGAGGAGAGACTGTAGGCTTTGTCTACGTAGATAAGCTTGACGAGCTTATAGAAACCCTCAAACAATTAATGCAAGAGGGATTTTCTGGTAGGTTAACCGGTGTAGTTGGGTCAAAGAGCAAACAAGAGGAGTTCACAATACTAGTCAAAGATAATCAGGTTATTATGTCTTTTATTGGTGGTAGACCAGTTCAGCTACGTGAAGTAATTGAGAGAATAGTTGATGCAGAAGAGGGTTTTATCGAGGTACAGAGATTAAGTGATGCAGGTATACGCCTTGAAATAGACTATATACGTGAGCAAGGCATAGAAGTAAAGGAGACATTTCCTCTAGAGACGCTAATAACCCTTTTGAAGGATATGCTTCAGCGCCGTAGGCATGAAGTAATACGGAGAACGCATACAGCTATTGAAGAATTTATGTCAAAAATTGAAATCGATAGGGAAATGACGCAGCGAGTTAATGAGGCATATGCAAAGGAGTTTGAAAGGCTTGTGAAACTCGTAGATGAAGCTGATAGCAGGTATGAAATGCAGACTAGAAACCCCGAAACAGTGCTAAAATCAATCATGGCGAGGCTCGAGGATGGCAAATATACATTAGTCTATGCCAGGTATGGTGAAAATGAAATCTTACTAGCTATAAGAGGAAAGAAGCTATGCTTTGTCCTGGAAAAGACAGCCAGCGGGACGCGCCCCGCGAGCATTGACAGTCTCGAAAAGCTAGCAGAAAGCCAAGCCCACTACATAATATCTAGTAGTAGTACGCAAAAACTCGATGATAAGCTAGGACTATGTGTAACAAATGGAAGTGAATCAAGCGTAAAGGGTGAGGAGAGAGGTTTCCTCAAAAGGCTACGTAGTGTATTCCTAGGACGTAAATAAGCCACTATGTTTCGGTGCTAAGGAGCTACATCCAATAGAGCGTGTAGGTAGTAGTGTATACATTGTTCTAATGTATAGTTCTAGGTAGAAACATAATTACGTGCCACATAGATTATATACTAGTTTTGCGGAGGGCTAATGCTGTTGGAAGGTAACATTTCTGGAGGGCAAGCATCTCGTGAAGCAGGTTGCACGAGGCCAAACACTAGACATACTGCGGATTAGTGAGAAGGGGGAAGCACAAAGGCTTGTCATGGAACGTGCACGCGAACTAAGAGGTCGTATTA
>JALTZQ010000054.1 GCA_027046105.1 Pyrodictiaceae archaeon | reverse complement strand
GAGTATAAGTCTTGGCTAAATAAGCTGTCAACTAGGCTACCACACATAAGGGGGCAAGCAGAAATTATCTACACACTAATTACAAGCAAAGCAGTTTTAATCGAACCGGACCGCAACCACATAGAGCGGTGCAAACCCTTTATTCCTAAAGAGGAATACGCCGACCTATACCATGCGGCTACGTGCTTAAAGGCAAACGCCATACTCATAACGAACGATAAAGATTTCGATGAAATAGCTAGAGCAGGCATTATAAAGGTATGGAACATAACGAAGGCCATAAAAGAACTCGGGATTTAAGGCGTGCTTGCCCAAAAGAAATGCTTCTCAATACGATGACATCGGAACCGTTTTAAATACTAATACGAGTGCAATCAAGAAATCGAGCGCCTAACCGACGTAGCTTAGAATACCGAAAAACATCTAGAGAAAGCGATAAGGTATCTGTGTGGCGGGCCCGCCGGGATTTGAACCAGGGACCCCGCGGCTCCGAAGGCTGGCACTTATAAGGAAATGTCCCACTAATTGTTAGTAAATTGGGACAGATAGGTTATGGTTTTCATGCCTATTTTCTAGTATGTGGGACGCCTTAGCTTGGTTTAGAGACTAGCAATATTAAAGCCTGGCCTATTATGGAATGACTAGGATTAATAGTCTCTATAGTTATAGTGTTTTGATGGGGGATTGCTATGGAGGAGCTATTGAGGAGGATTGTTAGTGACCCGCATGTGATGGCTGGTAAGCCTGTGATTCGAGGTACGAGAATAACTGTTGACATGATACTTGAGCTTCTAGCCTCGGGTATGAAGCCAGAGGAGATTGCTGAAGACTATAACATAAGCCTCGACGATATTAGGGCGGCACTGCTCTATGCTGCTAAGATTCTCGGAAGAGAGGAGATAATAATTGAAACAAGAACTTAAGCCCCTCTTAGATGAAAATATTGGGCTAAAGGTATATCGCGAACCCCAAAGACAAGGACACTATGTTTCTAAAGTCTTCATTTGTGGCTTTGATAACCTCTCCAACTAACTTTAATTCTCAATCAAACACGTATTAACTAATTACAGCTATATAAAATTATGATATAATAAGCAAAGAAAAAAGTATTTTAAATTTAGAAGTTACCCACTCCATAAAGGTCCAAAGCTATAGGTTGATGGGGGATTGCTTGAGTCATCAGTCCACACTGCAAAGCCTGCATTTACGCTTGACCTTAAGAACGGATTAATGTATAGTGTAGGAGCACCATCTAAGCCTAAATAAGCTATAATATCAATACCACGATATATTACTACGAGAGGTCGAGCATTGCCATTTATATCATAATATAAGATTAATTGAACAAAAAACCCAGCATCGCTAAAAACATCTGATGTACTACTAAACAATTTTCTAACCGTCTGACTGCTAGAGCTTGAAGTATAAGTTAACGCTATATAATAACCTGTACTATCATTGGAGAACTCTATTATTGACACTCTCGCTATCTGGTTAGTAGCGTCTATTGAAGTCCATAAGCCAATCGCACCTCGATACACGGTGTGCGGATTAATGTATCCGACAAACATGTACGACCATAGAGGAAGGAGATCTAAATTCTTGCCCTTAAAGACGAAACTATTGGTTCCCGGAGAAACTTGCAACAAATATGGATACCCTGCTAACTCATTTATATTGCTAGACCATTCTTGATAATTGCCTCGCGAGCTTGTAAATGAGGTTGTAAATGGGCTCCCTCTGCTATATAACATCCATAAGGCAATAATGTCATCGTACAAAGGTGCTGGAATCCTATACTCATTCCATGCTTCACCCATTATAGAGGAAGCACCCCTACTATGTCCTAATCCAAGAGCATGCCCTAATTCGTGAACAGCTACAGCTGTGTACCAATCCTTATCGGACATGCAGTTCGGATCTCCCAGAGTCACTTCAGCATAGATAATATATTTTTCCGGGCTATCTGTATATACTGCTGTCCATCCTCCGCAAATATCTGAGTCGTATGTCATATTGATTTTAGCTAAGCTCGAATCGCTTGTTAAGGTAAAACGTACTATCCCTAAGCTATTCCATAAATCCCTTGCTCTATAAACGAATCCTTTTACAGAGGAAGGCACGGCACTATTCATATAGACGTAAAGAGAGGATACGTCGCTATTTCTCCACTTAGGCCCTCCACTATCTGGTCTATAAGGAGCATAAGCATATACATGTATCATGTTTCCAATCATGATCATTATTAGAAGTGAAAAGCAACACAGAAGGATTTTCCGTGGTACCATGTAGGCCTCACCTCTTTGTTATTTTTGAGATGAAGTTTTCTAGTGGTTCACCATTAACACTTAGTTTTTGTGCTGCTATTTCTCTAAGCTTTTCATAGGGATAGGGTTTCCAGTATATGTACGGGCTTTTGAATAATTTTGTGGGATCTAGGCTCACATTGGCTGGAGGCTTAATGTAGTTGAGGCTGTATACTTTTCCATCCTGTATTAGATACGCCCATGGGCCCCAAACAAGATCGTAGTAAACGTGAATGCCGTCCAGCTCGGGTTTTAGGAATACAAGATACTGATACCCTGGTTCTAGCAATGGAAAGGGGGATGCTACATCGTTAATTGTTAGATTAGTCTTATTGATAGAGTCTTTAGCTATGAAAGCACGTACCGACAGCTCGATCATATTGCCTTCTCTAACCATGAATATTAAGTCGTCGATAACCCTACTCTGATTCTTAGCTGACTCACATAACTCCGGAGACTTAACACATTCTACCTCGGGAGGGATAGTTACAGTGTTAACTGGTTTAACAACTACTTTATCGATCGTAGCATTGTAGACGACATAGGCAGAGATATCGTGATAACGGTGGACGTTTTTAATCGATGTAATAGTTACAATAGCTACTCCAACCCCCCTATCCACTAGATCTTGGAAAGGATTCTGCGAGTCTGCGTGAGGCCATAGCAGGTCGCTAAATGAAATAGCAACCCCCTTAGCTTTTTTCACATACTCATCTAGGGGAGTAATCATGCTTTCAACTCCTTTCCAGCCACTATATTCCTCTAATTCAATGAACCTAGCAGTAGGCGTAGTGCCGCCATTAATGTTTTCAGGAGATGACGCTAGAAAATATGCTAGAAGAGGTACCGATATAGTGAGTACAACTAATGATACGGATACAATGAGTTTTCCCTTTTTCCTCACGAGGTACTCCCTGAAGTGCCTTTTATACTTTCTATATTTAATTTTGTAGAGTATGATATTTAATAACCTTACTGGTCGAGGAAGCATTAGAGGGCATAATAGGAGAGCCGTGAGGGTTATGAGAATAATAGTGCTGGCATTTCTTAACGATGATGCCTATAGCTTTGAATGGGCTTTATTAATTATGTTCAAAATATTTGTTTTAATAGAACTGCCTGACTCGCTGGTCCTAGATGGAAATCTGACATTCAATCAACACATAAATAATAGAAACTACATTTAATCCAGGCAAAGTACTATACCTCCTTTACCTATAAGGTTCTTTGTCTCATAGTCTTAAGAATTCTCAATCGATAACTTATAAAGGCAGCCATGCACAGCCCAATATTGTGTGGGAGAGGCTCTTTGCTGTACAAACACTTAATTCCATTCTAAGCTGGTATATTCTTATTCCATCTTACTCCATAAAAGAAACCATAACTGGAAAATAGAGCTCGTCCTCGGTCTCCCCTTAGAGCACTCTCAACCTTCTCCCTATCCACCTTTCTAGAGTCAAAACCTCCTCAATAATATCCCTGCCCAGTATCTTGATTATGACAGCTCTCCCTCCCTTAATCCATCTATTCTGCTAAAGGATTTAAGAGCTCCTCTCGTACTTAACCCTGATGAGCTTAGACACCTTATTTCTCAGCCTTATCCGTGGCCGATAAGGGCATCGCACGCTATTCTTTCTTCGATCAATGTGAGTACCCTGTGCTATAGGACTTTTCCTCGTGTCCTAGGTCTAGCCCTGGAGAGCTTTGCTGCGTCGTCCATTAGGCGGAGTCTGAGGGAGGCAGCTAGTCCGGGGTTTCTCTCAACGAGGATCCTGCAGTTGCTGAGGGCTTTGTAGGCGAATTTGGGGGGTGCGTTGTTTAGCACCTGTATGTCGACGGCTATGCCTGTCTCCCTCTCCATCTTTTCCCTGAGCTCTTCCACGTAGTCTAGCCTGTTCTCCTCGGGTATGGCTAGTAGAACGGCCACGTCTATGTCCCTGAAGATCCTGGAGCTTATGAAGCCTCCGTGGACCACGGCTAGCCTGACACCCTCTTCGCCCTCCAACACTCTCCTTAGCTTATAAAGAATTCTCTCTCTATCCTCGGGTGGCAGGCTTTTGGGCATTCTCCTAAGCTCTTCAAGGATCCTCAGCCTCGATATACCCCCTCACCTCCTCCATAAACCTCTCCAGTGCTCTCACACCGCTAGTCCTGGCCTCCATAAATATCTTGAGATCCTCCACCACCCAATACCTGTGTACTATCAGGTTTCTCAAGCCAACCATCCGGGCCATGCTTTCCGCGGTCCCAGCACTAATAATCCTCTTCTCGGCCAGTCTTAGAAAAGCCTCTCTATACGAGTGCACTTCCACGCCAAACTTCTCGCCTAGGATCGCTATGGCTAGGTCGGCCGCTGCCTCAACGGCCACTATTACGGAGTATCTCAGGCTGAACCTGGACCTCCTGGAGGATAAGAACTCGCCTGGATCCATGGCTGTTATCTCTCTTATCTCGCTGAGGGCCTCGCCGAAGTCTCTCAAGAACCTCTCCGCAGCCTCCTTCACACCCAACTGTAGCCCTTATACTGCAGGATCGCCGAGTCGCCCCTTTAATGGGTTTGGGCGTGGGGGGAGGTTTGCCGCTTTATACTAGCGTTTCAGGGCCCATTTTTCGAGGAATTCTATGAAGGGCGACACTATTCCCGGTAGTGTGGCGAATAGTAGGACTATTATGAGGGGTACTGAGACGTCTAGGCTCACGTCTACCAGGGCCCCGCCCACGTTGATCCCTGTTATCTCCAGGCGGCCCCCGTTGGTGA
>JALTZQ010000053.1 GCA_027046105.1 Pyrodictiaceae archaeon | reverse complement strand
GGTATAGTGTCATGGTTACTACAGTGATGAGTATAATCACTACAAGTGTTATTACTATGAGGAGTTTACTATACTTCATTACCCTTGGGCCTCGGAAACCCCTCTTGTAGGTGAGGTACTCCTTTTCCGTGTCTAGGCTTGTTTACAGAGGTCTTTTGTATCCCTATCGCAGATTGGGTGTTTTCTTACTAGAGGGTGCTCTAGTAGTTCTGATAGCGCGTTCTCTGGGTTCGTACACTTTATTGTACCTTGTCTTAGCCTGCATACTTGATCCGCATATGCGAGTACGGGGTCAAGCCCATGTAGTGTCACTATTATGCCTTTACCCTTGGATTTCTCGTTAACTATTATACATGTTATTTTAAGTGCAGTATCCAGGTCTAAGAAGGCTAGTGGCTCGTCTAGTAACAAGTATTTAGGGTCGTAGATTAGTATTGTTGCTATTGCTGCTAGTTTTCGTTGTCCAAGGCTTAAGCGGTAAGGAGGTTTTTCTAGTATGCTTGTTATTCCCAGCTTATTAGCTACTGCTATGACTCTTCGATGGATCTCGTCTTCGCTTAGCCCAATTGTGCGTAAGGCATATGCTATGTCGTCGTACACTGTTGGATTAAATAGTTGGTCGTCTGGGTTCTGGAATAGTACGCCTATGAGCCTCCTAGCTATTGGATTATGGTATGGATCTAACCCGTCTACTAGGACTCTACCTTTATCGGGTTTAAGGAGGCCAGCTAGTATCATTAGTAGTGTTGTTTTGCCAGAACCTGTGGGCCCTATTACTGCCACTAGTTGGCCTGGAGACGCATTGAGGGACACATCTCTTAGCACATGTGTTGATTTGTCGTAGCTAAACCAGATGTTTTCAGCCACTAGCACGGCTAAAAGCCTCTACCACAATCACTATGATAATGATTAATAGGACCACTATGGTTGATCCATCAGCTACGCGTTCTCTATGTTTCCATAAAGCTTCTCCTATTGTTCTCGCTTTTCGCGCCTTCTCAATAGTTTCTGCAATGCAGAGTCCTCTCACAAATAGCTCTCCTACTATAGTTGATGCTAAACGCCATTGTTGCGTAAGTCCTGGATTTGATAGTGTTCTTGCCTGCCTCGCTACAGCGACTGTAAGCATTATTGTTAACCATCGTGGTATATTGGCTACTAGAGCCTCAAATGCTTCAACTACCTGCTGAGGGAGGACGAGTGCTAGCCCAGAGACTAATTGTCTCCAACCATGAGAGGCTGTAAAAGCTATGGGTAGTAGCGTGGCTGAAATAGCTCTTAGAATGAATAGTAATGGGCTCGTCTTCGCTGGTACTATGAGGAGGGATGGCACTGTAATGGCGAGGACTATAGCTACGAAATATACTATCCTCTTTACCCTACGTGTTATATGCCTGCTTCTCGCGAGGAGGTAGAATGATGTTATTAATGCTATTAGGTATACTAGAGGGTTAAGTGATAACGATACTAGGATTGACAGTGCCAATACTAGTAGCCCAGTCAGTGGAGCTACTCGTTCTCCCCGATAATCAAGAACTGTAATGACTTCACGAGCCTCCTCTAGAATATCGCGTAAGCTTGTTATCAACTTTTACGACCCACTATCCGTGTTGTTGTAAGCCCTATTGCTAGTATGATGCCAACTCCCAGAAAACCTGCAACTATATAACCAAGGGTATTTGGTAAGCCAGGAACAGTATAATCGCTAAAGGGGCTCCACTCGACCACAATCTCCTCTTTAAGCCCTAGTTTCTCTGCTGCAATATCAAGTGGTTCATGGTAACCCACTATTTCGGAGCCTATAACGCCAAAGAAGGGGCTTACGAGGAGCATAGCGAGTATTACTATCAGGGCCTTCTTCCTCTCAGCTAGAATACGCACTTTTCCACCCTCTTAGCCTTGGACTACGAGCTTGGAGTGGGAGAGTATGTCTCTTGGACTAATGTGTGGATGGCGAAGTAGTGAGGTGCCCTAGTAGCTAGATAATCGACTATGAAGGCTGTGGCTATGCCTTCTATTACTCCAAGTACTGCATGCCATATACCCATTACTGGTATTGTCACTGTAAGCCCGTAGATGAAGTATGCTGATAAGCCTATTTCGATGCCGCATGCTATGCCAGCAAGTGTTATGCCTAGCCAGCCAGCGAGAAACCCAGCTACTAGGCGAGCACGCCTTGTTTCACCTAGAACCCTAATTACTAGCCCATATATAGTGTAGCCTACGAGTACATCTATTATAGCCATGTTTACTAGGTTTGCACCGAGAGCAGTAATTCCTCCATCGTGAAATACTAGTGTTTGGACAAGAATTACTAGAGCCATTGCTAGAAAGCCTAGCCATGGCCCAAATAGGATACCGGCAAGCGCACCTCCAACAAAGTGGAGAGATGTACCTCCAGGTAGAGGCCAGTTCAGCATTTGTGCAACGAATATCGCTGCTGCAATAACTGAAACTGCTACACCGCGTTCTGGGCTCCAGTGTCTCTTCACTCTACGCAGTGCGATGAATGCGTAAAGTAGGGCTATGATTGTTGTTGCTAGTGCCCATGTTGGGTCTAGGAAGCCGTCGGGGATATGCATAGTATTGTGCACCCAGCCAGCCTACCTGGTGTACATAGCTCACTGGTTTAAAAGTGTATGTATAGGACACTGTTTAGCCAGCAAAAGAGAGCCTACTCTACTTACCTGCCGTGAGAAGGTTAAGACTAGCCTAACCTTGCCTTGCCTCTAGTTTCCCAAGCTTCTAGTGCTGCTTCAACCATTTCTCTTATCTTAGTCTCGGGATCAACCGCCTTCATTATAGCTGATGCTACAAGGACACCGTGTGTTCCTAGCTTTATTGCTGCAGCTACGTCCTCGGAACTTGTTATCCCAGCCCCAGCTAGGACAGGTATTTCCGGGTTCACTTGCTTTACAAGCTTTAGTGTTTCCGTCACTACTTCTGGTTTTGCTCTTGAAACAGGTATACCTGTTCCTATCAATTCGGGGGGCTCTATTGCTATCATTGTTGGCATTAAGATAGCTATTGCTGCGGCTGCTGTAGGTGTATCAGCACAGACAATAGTCTCAAGCTTTAACTGTAATGAGCGTTTTATAAGCCAGTCTATTTCAGATAGCTTAAGCCTATGCTCACTATGGTTTAGGAGGACTCCCTTAGCCCCAGCTTCCTTCACTGCCTCTAGAGGGGTGTAGCCCGTGTAGGCACCGGGAGGAACAGCGTCCGCGTGTTGTGCATATACTATCGCTTCTTCGACAGCATCTGAAATCCTAGCTATTTCAGTGTGAGGGACAGCAAGTATTATTTTAATGCTACCAGCGTATTCCTTAGCTATCTTCTCGGCAATGAGGGCTATAGCTAGTCCTTTTGTGCCAAAAGCTGTATCATAAGCTTTATAGTTGATTGCTAATATGGGCTTATTCATTTCATGTCACCACTTCGAAGAATTACCTGCAGTGTAGGAGTAATGGGTCCAGCATACGGGTGTCTCGAATACTACATATTTTTGCCTTGCATCTAGGCGACGAGGTAGGTTTAAGGAGATAGACCGGGTGAAAGCATGGTGAGAGTTATTGGTATACATGCATCACCACGAAGGTATGGCGAGACGTATAAGCTTTTACGTGTAGCACTTGAAGCTGCTAAGCGCGAAGGAGC
This sequence comes from Pyrodictiaceae archaeon, assembly GCA_027046105.1. The sequence goes on along the minus strand of JALTZQ010000053.1, from coordinate 1,423 downwards.
AGAAGTTGAACAGGTACACTTATACGATTACACCATTAAGCCTTGCATTGGCTGTGTCTCAGATGATATCTACGCATGCCGTTTCCCCTGCATAATTGAGGACGATGATTTCAATAGGCTTGGCGAGATACTGCTGCGCTCCAATGCATTTATCATCGCGACACCAGTATATTGGTACAGTGTTAGTGGGTTATTGAAAGACTTCATCGATAGGTTGACGAGTATGGAAAACATGATATATCATACTGGCCGTAGTCTTCTTGAGGGAAAAGTTGCTGGATTTATAGCTGTTGGCAACGATACTGGAGCATTAATGACCATAGCATGGCTAATGTCTGTGTTTAATAGTATGGGTGTACATATTCCAGCCTGGGCACTAGCTTATCATGAGAGAAAGGAGTCTGTAACCGCGAATAAAGCCGCATTACTTGATGCAGCCAATGTTGGTAGTATTGTTGTTCGAGCAGCCCGTCTGCTATCTAGAGAAAAGGAGTGGTATCGATCAGAACTCTCAGTGCTGGCAGAAGAGGTTGCAACAAGGGCTGAGGAGGAAGCGAAAATAATAGCACAAAAGGAGCTAGCGAGCAGAAGACAATTATACCGTGGAGAAAGAAAGCAGCTAGAATCATAGCCAAGAGTTAACGGCTATTGGGTAGTCTTGGATTCTACTTTCCCTCTCTTCAGGAAACTCGTTGGGGGTTAAGGATCTTGATCGATGAAATACGTAGGGGCCCTATTGTGGCTGTATCACCTGGTTGTATGGGTAGGCCTCTTGTGCTTGTGCATGGTGGTGCTGGTAGGTGGGCTGGACTAGAGAGAGAAGATAGCGTTGTCGATGCTGCCCGAAGAGCTGTTGAGGCTGGTTTAAGAGGGGAAAACAATATTGATATGGTTGTTGAGGCAACGCGTGTTTTGGAGGATAGTGGTGTGTTTAATGCTGGTATAGGGAGTACATTGACTTTTACTGGCCGTGTTGAAATGGATGCAGGACTTATGGTGTCAAGTACTCGGGGAGCTGGTGTTGCTGCTGTCACATACCCTCGCAACCCGATTATTTTGGCAAGGCTAGTACTCGAGAGAACTAATCATGTATTGGTTGTAGGGCCTGCTGCAGATGCGTTAGCTGAGAGGTTTGGTTTAGAGAAGCATCCTGGCCCTAGTGAGAGAGCACTTGAGAGGTGGCGTCGTCTTAGACGTGAATTGGCTGAGGGGCGTGGGCCTAGCTGGGCACGGAAAGTAGCAGAACTCTATGGTGGTGATACTGTTGGAGCCGTGGTTCTCGACCCAGAAGGTAGGCTAGCTGCCGCAACAAGTACTGGCGGTGTATCGTTGAAGCTTGAGGGTCGTGTTGGTGACTCAGCAATACCTGGTGCAGGTTTCTATGTAGACGATGAAGCCGGTGCTTGTGCTGCTACTGGTATTG
>JALTZQ010000052.1 GCA_027046105.1 Pyrodictiaceae archaeon | reverse complement strand
CCCCATGGCCAGCCACGAACCATCCATTACAGGCATCTACTACGACTAAGTATTAATTTGATGATGCTTGGCCCCTGAGTCAGCCAAACTATACTAGCTGCAAGCCAGGGGTTTCACACAGCGTACGCGACTACACGCTCTGATAGCCACTCATGCACTAGCGTTTCAAACTCCAATTATATACTGAAACGTCTACTTATAAGTCTCTGGCCTTCGGAGCCGGAGGTCCCGGGTTCAAATCCCGGCGGGCCGCTACGCAAGCATTCCCTAAACACTGATGCTAGACACGGAACGCATTTAGACAACTTGAAAGCAAGGCTATGGTTTACTTGCTAGCCCAATGGCTTTCCATTCTACAGTTACGTGGTGCTCCTCTACTTTTACCGCAAAGAGGCTCACAGTGGCGGAGGTATCCAGTACTGGTTTTTCTTGTCACAGCCTACCCTTCTTCCTTGAGAGAACCTCGTTAGCCTTCTTACCGCAACTCGTAGGCTACGACCCAGTGTAGTGTACATAGTTCACCGGATCCTCCCTTAACATTACTACAACCTCCCCACCTTCCTCAAGGCCTAGGAGCTTCAAGGGCTTAAGCATCCCCTTCTCATACCTCATACGAACAGTCTTGGTCAACTACATCCCATACAGGTTTAATGATTATCTTAAGAGATTCTAAGGCTTTACCATAATACAATATCCACGGGAACATGCTAGCACAACACCAGCGTCCACGGAAAAGTCCTCATCCTCTGCTCCTTAAGGATCTTAAAAATCCTCCCTCCTAGTGCTAGGCCTAGTTTTTCACGGTGCTGTGAATTACACGCCCTGCCTACAACTATTTTGAGTCCTAGTGCTGGCCCAGGACTCTTCTAAGTTCTTTGAGCTCCGGAACTCCTTCGAATTTCTCCTTCCCGTCAATTACTATGGCTGGTATGGCTCGTATATTATATGCTTTTATTTTCTCTATGTGTTCTGGGTTTTCAAGGACGTTATACACCTTAAGCGTACAATGAGGGCACACTGCTTTCTTAACATTCTCCAAGGCCTCTCTACATAGTGGACAATTAGTTACAAAAACCTCAACCATGTGCCCCATGGGTAGTCTCCCTCTAAACCTAGTGTATACGGGAAACCACTATTATACAATGCAGTTCCAGTATAGGGACTAGGTTTCTGGTAGGTGAGCAACTATTGGGTAGGGTAAGCAAGTGTAGAGAATGTGTGTGCCCTCTCGAAGATATTCTTGACGTTATTGGCAAAAAGTGGGCACTTCCAATAATAGCTGTTATAGGAAGAAAGGGGCAGGCTAGGTTTAATGAAATACTCAGAGCGCTCCCAGGGCTTACGCCTAAAACGCTCGCGAAACGATTGAAAGAGCTCGAAGCAGCAGGTCTCGTGGCACGAAAAGTATATCCTGAAACACCCCCTAGAGTAAAATACACGTTAACAAAAGATGGAATTAGGCTAAGGAAGCTCATAAAACCACTAATGCAATGGGCTATTTCGAGGAGTACATGTGATTACTCGAGCTCGCCCTGTCTAACTGATAATAGGTTTTATCAGGAGTAGACACCGTTTAAGCAGTAAATCAAATATAGTATTGTACGTTAAGAGTTGGAAGGAGACAGGGCCTAGACTAGTAGCAACGCAGACAGTTATTTAGCAACTACCTATACGTAGAGTTGTCCTTCCTACCTACCCGTTATCTCGCTAACTACTATCATAGCTTAGTGGCAGTGAGTGGTTATTACATGATCGTTTCAACGCCCTTGAATAAGTTTCCAAGGCTCTTGCGACAGCTTTCATTACCGTCAGGGGCCTACAAATGCCACAATAGATCCAGGAAAACTAAAGGAGACTAACATAACGGTTGTCCCATATAAGAGACATAGCACTATTTCGTGGATGCAAAAACACGGAGTGAAATGCCTCAACATTCGTCAAAGGATACTCGTGCTTAAATGATGGCCCCTTATTAAGGTAATTATCGTCATCGAGCTATCTAGGGCCACTATAGGTTGGGTAGCAAGGGAGCGTTAATTGAGAATTGTGGGAAATCATTAGTCTCTAGCTAGGTATGATCCATCTACCATAAATACTTTTCCCGTAGTGAATCCTATCGGTACTGAAATTAACAAGGCCTGATAAAAATAGAGGTTTGAATTAGAGTTGGGAACTTTAATAGTCGAAATTATTTATATAACTTAAAATTTCCTAGAATCTAGAGGCTTTTCTCATAATAGGCAGCATGGCATTTTTGTTACATCTCGGTAGAAAGCTAGAGCTGCATACTTTATTGCCTCTGAAATCGTAGGAAACACGTGTATAGTGTTTATTATATCATCTATGGTCATCCCTGCTTTTATAGCCATAGCAGCCTCATGTATGGCTTCTGCGGCATTGGGGGCTATCATGTGTACTCCTACTATCCTCTTGTTACGCGGGTCAATCACCATCTTAACAAAACCCTTCTCATAGCCTAGGATCTTTGCTTTAGGTACGTGACTTAGATCCACAACCCTACAAGCGCACGCTCCAATTTTTCTCGGCTAGCTCTTTTTCCGTCATCCCAACTCTAGCGAACTCAGGATCTGTAAAAACTGCTCTCGGCACTACACTGTAGTCCATCTTTATGCTTGCGCCAAGGGCGTTTAAGGCCGCCACGTATCCCTCTCTGGCTGCCACTGATTCCAGCATATATCCGTTTATACAATCACCAGCAGCATAGACCCCTTCAGCCGCCTTGAGGTAATCATCAACCACTATGAAGCCGCTAGGAGAAACTTTCACTCCTATCTTATCTAATCCCAATCCATCTAGTAAGGGCTTCCTGCCGGTTGCCAAGTAGATATAGTCAGCTCGTTCAACATGCTCGACTCCACCAACCTCATAATAGATCTTAATCTCTTCACCAATCCTCTTCACACCCCTGACCGACACACCGGTGAATACTTTAACGCCGTCATCAACTAAGATGTCTCTCAGAAAGAGGCCAACTTCTGGCTCCTCATCGGGAAGTAAACGAGGACTTCTCTGTAATAATACTACCTCAACTCCGCTCCTAGCCATAATTTGGGCTATTTCCACTCCCTGAGCTCTACCACCTATAATTACAACCCTAGAAGGTTCAACATCTAAGGTGAAAAGCCTCTCATTGTCAAGGACCTTATCCTCGACGCTATTAAGACCCTCGATGGGAGGTCTCCAAGTCTTTGCTCCCACAGCTATAACAACACTTTTATACTTGAACTCCTTCCCATCTACCTCCACAATGCCCTTTGCCTTGAACCTTGCCCTACCTTTAATGTAGTCTATGCCGAGGCGGTCGAGAAGCAATTCATACCTATCCCTCCTTATAGATAATGAGATCCTTCTAGCTTCCCATAGTAACTCCTTAAGACTTATCTTAGCACCAGTCTTACTTGCTATTGACAACCTTGATAACATGTACTTAGTTGGTACACAGCCATAGTTAACACACGTACCACCCAAAGGGCCTTGGCTAATAAGAAGTACTCTAGCTCCTACCTCCGCTGCAGCAGTTACAGCAGAAAACCCAGCAGCACCTCCACCTACAACTACCAAGTCATATTCCAAGCTACCCACCAAGTAGAGAATAGTCAATCCCTAAGAATACATAGATACTCATAGTTATTCTTAAGAAAAAGGGGAGGGGTTAAGGAAGATTGTAGTTTGAGGGTATTTACATATATGGGGAAAGGCGCGGTTCTAGGGTATTTTGGCTAGATACGTGATTTATACCCATCGCTTTTTGCGTCTATACCATTTGGCTGTTCTAAAGCCTTTTTGGCCTGCCATGCCTAGGTAGAATTCTTTTACGTCTTTATCCTCTCTTAGCTTCTCTGCTGGCCCCTCTAGTACTATCTTGCCATTCTCAATTATGTAGCCATAGTCTGCTATCTCTAAAGCCTTCTTTGCATTCTGCTCCGCTAGTAGTATTGTTAGTTTCTCCTCTCTATGTAGTGTCTTTATCCCCTCATACACTTCTTTAACTATTTTTGGTGCAAGCCCTAGACTAGGCTCGTCTAGCAGTAATAGCTTGGGTTTAGCTAGGAGTGAGAGCCCTATTGCAAGCATTTGTTGTTCGCCGCCACTTAGGTAACCTGCACGTGTCTTTCTCCTAACTCTTAGTCTCGGGAAGTACTTGTAAACTAAGTCGGCATCAGCTGTTTTACCCCATGCATAGGCTACTGCTGTGATGTTTTCTTCAACGGTTAGTTCACGGAATATTCTCCGGCCCTCAGCTACGTAGACGACACCTCGTTTCGATATGTCTTCAGGGTCGCGGTTCTCTATACGTTCTCCATTGAGTGTTATGTATCCCTTAGTTACTCTCCCTCTCTCGTATTTTATGAGGCCAGAGACTGTCTTGAGTAGAGTGGTTTTACCTGCACCATTAGGGCCTAGTATTGCTACTAGGCTATGGCGTGGTACTTGTATGCTTATACCCTTAAGTATGAGTATAAAGGGGTGGTAGATAACCTCTATATTGTTGACATCAAGTAGTAGATCCTTCATGCCTTATCCCTTTATCCTGTAGTTGCTTCGACACAGTCGAAGTCCTCAACGCTTATTGGGCCCAGGAACTCGAACTCACCAGTACTAGTAAGCCTTACCAGCCATACCTGCGTGTGTGCTAGGTGTCTCCCTGGACAGTATCTTGCATCTGGAGCTAAGCCGCCAAACTTGAATGGCTCACCTTGGCAACTGGATTCAAGGGCTTCTTTTATCGCTTCTCCCTTCTTCTCCATAAGCGTCTTTGAGTCTAACCTCTCAATGGCTTGTATTAGTAGCCATGCGTTTAGGAAGCCTTGGAGGAATCTTAGGTTTATCTTATCCTCGGGTACACCTACCAGTTTAGCCGCCTCTGCTAACAATTTATAGCCCTCAGTATCCCTGGCCATTTGCGGATACCTGAATGGGGAAACGCCCATTGCTCGCCCATAAGCTGCCTCTCCTCCTAGTTTCGGGAATCTTTCATCAAAGCCCCACACGTTTATGATGAATACTGCGTCTAAGCCAGCCTTAGGCATTGACTTAACTGCTAGTGCACAACTAGTTATG
>JALTZQ010000051.1 GCA_027046105.1 Pyrodictiaceae archaeon | reverse complement strand
TGGTGGGCCCGGGGGGATTCGAACCCCCGACCTCCGGGTCTCTCCCCGTCACCTTATCTGCAGACCCGGCGCCTCGTGAACCGGAGGGTCTGGAGCCCGGCGCTCTGCCTGGCTGAGCTACGGGCCCATCCAAGACTTCTCTGGGCCCACCATGTTCCTCATTCCCGGGGTGTTTAGCCCCCCGGGTCGTTGGGGGTTCGCCAATTGGATAACTAGCAAAGGGGAGGGGTTAATGGTTTTACCCTAATGGTGTCTTGATAGTTTGGCCCCGCTCTCCGTCCCACTTTTCTTAACTCCTACACGGGTAGTGTATGGAGTATCATCTATTCGTGCCATTTTCCATATACAATGTTGTGATAAATGGTATTGCTGATCCAGTGGTTTCTACAAACGGTTTTGCTGTCGATATGCAGGGCCTTCTTAAAAGACATTTCTTTGCAAGGCGTGTTACGAGTGTCTGTGAATGTCGTTCATGTTTGCCTGAAGGGCATGGAGGATACAAGGTAATTGTTAGTGGGTTCAAGCACTTATTCGGTATGTATGATGGTGAAGTAGTGGTTGTTGACTGTGATAAGTGTGATGTTGTTGAAAGGATTAAGGGTAGTGTCTCCTATATACGTGATGAATATGTTGTTGCCTACCTAGAGCGGGGAAATAATGGTAGGCTACTACTAGAGCGAGATGGTAGGCTGTTTGTTTACGACATACCTTCGAATATTAACGAGATTAGGGGTTCGAAGGGTATTGTGTTTTTGCTTGGTAAGAGGAGAGGCTATGTTATAGTAAATGACAAAGTTTTTGATGTTATCGGGAATAATGTTATGAAGCGTTTGAGGCCTCTAGGGTTCTATGAGGAAACGATATATCTATATGATCCTACTGCGGGAAAGGTATATTCGTACAAAAATGGTGTTTTTGAAGCAACGGCTCATTGTAGGAAGCCAATTATTTTACGATCAGTAAAAGGTTATACAATTTTCTGCGAAGAGAGACGTGCTTTCCTAGGTGGTCATGTTGATAGTGTCGCTATAGAAGCAGTTAATCTCCTAATAGAGGGGTTTTCCGTGAATGGCCTTAGCCATGTTATACCACCGTTATCCTCGACTAGGTATGTAGTAATGCTTCCATTCATACTTTTGATCTGGGACAGAAGTATTGATGTTTTGGATTTATCTACTGAATCAGAGATAATAATAGATGATAGTGGAGAAACAGTGATACGTACACAAGACCGTCTCTGGAGAGCTAAGTCTGCACCAGTTTTAAAGCAGTGGAGAAGATACATTAGAGACAATCGTGGCCGTCATGACAGCGATGTTAGGATTCTTTATGTAACCGATATTAGCCTTACTAATCCCATAGACGGATGTGTAGCTATAGCACATGGTTGCGTAAAGCGTTTCACTGAAGTTAGTCTTTTGTGCAATACTATGAAAGCGCTCAAGATTTGCCAGTGCAGTGAATGCACCTACATGGAATGTAAACCTGGTCTAAACACGTTTGCCATTAATGCTGGGTCGTGTAAGGGTAGGTTATCTATCCTTGATGCTGATACCGGGATCTCCCTTAAGGAGGCGGATTCTAGTATACTGTATTTGAGTGTTAATCTTACACCTTTACATATAGGACTTAAGAATCCGAGAAATATAGTTATATATCTAAGTGTTAATCCCAAGATTGGTAATGTAAGTGTTGAGTTTGAAGCAAACACTATAGGGGCTTGTGAACTACAAAGTTGTAACTTAGAAAATAATTGTCTAAGGATAGAGATGGATCCTAGTGGAAGTTGTTTGTTGCAACTCTATATTGAGGGTTATTATGTGGTAATAGATCTAACCTCCTTTGTTACTAAAATGATTAACGAGAAAATGGGATACATAGAAAGGTACTACTATGACCCTATAAGTGGTTTATTAAGACTTGTAATACGTGAAGGCCCAGTTATAGTGTACCATGATGGTTCTCGTATAATGCATCCTCCCGAAGGGAGTCTTCGAGTTGATAGTGTCATTACAGTTGTTGATCGTAGTGGCCTTAATAGACTTGATTTAGAGCTCATTGAGAAGCCTATTGTTAAAACAATTATGTTAGGTGAAAACATAGTTATCGAGCCTAAATGCAATAGGGAATGTCTACTACTATTTGTCGGGCGGCGTATAACTAAAAGTAGACGTATTGAAATAATGTTGGAAGAGGCTCTCGAGGGTGCAACAATATATATTTCGAGTGTCGGAGGTTTATGGATGGCCAATCTTGACGCAAAAATATTAGTTAGCCATGCTGTTAGGTCAGCTATTGACTTGTCTCGGAAAATTCTCTCAATTGGCTAAGCACGTAACTACGTATTTCCTCTACTGAGGGTAATTCTCTGATAATTTTCCCCTCTTCCATATACTTCACTAGTAATTGACGTGGTTTACCCCCATTCTTACATTGTGGCGCTTCACCTGTAGACGCAGGCACCATGTAATCTTCGTGGATGTTGCATCGATACCAGTGTTTAAAGCCGGGTAGTTTACCTCGCTTAGACACTGGTTTCCATTCGCCGTTTTCATCTTCAACCTCAATTATATCCATACTAACATCTATGCTTGGCGGGAATGCTATTGTAGTTCCAACACCAAAAGCGTCAGCAAGGTCTCTTAGCTGACGTACACTTTCTTCATCGAGGCCCCCACTTACAACTATTTTTACATGTTTATAGCCATGGATATCAAGTGTCCAACGTACTTCTTGTACTATCTTTCGCATGTCCCCTCTTCTGCTACTTGGGGTATCAAGTCTAACCCCCCATAGCTTTTCTCTCAAGGTTCTGGCTGCAAGTAGAGCTTCGTGTCTTTCATCAAAGAATGTATCTACGAGTGCTATTCTAGGGACATCGTTTTCAACAACCTCATCAAAGGCTTTCCAGGCTTCAATGGGATCACCAAATACTATTATTAATGCATGGGGCATTGTACCGGTTGGTTTTACACCAATATACTCAGCAGAGAAGGCTCCAGAAACGGCATCCACTCCACCTATATACGCGGCGCGATCAGCCATTGGGGCAATGGCTGGATGTAGTGCTCTCAATCCAAAGAATAGTAGCTTTTTGTTACCAGCGGCTAGTCTAAGTCGTGCAGCTTTTGTGGCAATACTGGTCTCATGCCGTATAACGCCAAGTATGGGTGTTTCTAGTTCAGCGAAATCACAATACCGGCCCTCAATAACCATTAGTGGAAACATAGGCTTGAATATGGTACCTTCTGGAACGCTATAAACAGTGACGTTACGCCCCTCTAATATGGCAAGTGCTTCTTCGAGGCCAGCAAATACAGCCCAATCGTATCCGCGGGGAAGACTATAAGCATGCAGTTCTGCTCTCACGCGTCGATTACAAAGCCCCTTTCGTTCAAGTATCTCTCTTGTACGGATAAAGTAGATATCCGTTATTAGACCTTTGCGTATCTCGTTAGCGTCAGCAATGTATATTCTTGGCTTTCTAGCCATAACCTACTCACCCATAACCTCAACCACTACACGCCGTGTTCGAGGCCCATCAAGCTCAACAAGTAATATGTGTTGCCATGTACCCCTTACTAAACGCCTATTCTTTACCGGAAAGACACGTGTTGAACCGATAAATGATACAGCCAAGTGTGCATGTGCATTATTATCAATTTTATTATGCATCCACGAGTGTCCAGGTTTAAAGATCTCGCTTATAAGGTTAAGGAGATCCCTAATTAGACCGGCCTCATTCTCATTTGCTACAAGACCTGCTGTAGCATGTGGTAGATGTACCAGGCAGAAACCACTATTTATGCCACTCTCAGCCACAATACGTTCGACTAGCCCAGTGATATCAACTACTTCAAGCCTTTGATTTGTAGTGACAACCTCTTCTTTAATGACTAGCTTCAAGGTCTCCCCAGAAGGGATTAAGAGGATAAAGACGAACTACTATTTAGAGGCTAATCTTAGCCTATGGGTAAACTACGTGGGACCGAGTATGAACAGGAACATAGTCGATAGAATAGCAATGTACATCAATTCAAGAATAGAGGTTTTAGATAAAACGTTCAGCGACCCTATTGTCATCCTAACACGTGATAACTTCGATAAAGTAATATCGATGCACAGGGTAGTTGTAGTAGACTTTACTACAGAGTGGTGCAATCCTTGTAAGGCATATCTTCCAGTTTTTAGAAGAGTTGCAAGAAAGTTTTTAGCTAAGGAACGAGAAAACATAGTATTCGCAATTATTGACACAGATCGTGAATCTGAAATAGCAGATAGATATCATGTTGAAAACATACCCACGACACTAATCTTTGTTGACGGTCACGTTGTTGATGTTATTGTGGGTGTGGTAACTGAGCAAAAGTTAATCGATAAACTGGAAAACATATTAGTTGAGATAAGACAAAGAAGATAAGTATGTCGGTAAAGGGGGAGGCCAGTCATCTAATCAAACGATCCTTGTGGGGACAGCGTATCCTCATCCAGTAAAAGGGGTGATGAAACCAGCACCTGGAATATAAGCTGATTGATGGTGAAAGAGGATGGCTCTGACAAGTATACATGGTAATAGATACATTATCATAGGAGTTGTCCATCTCCCTCCTCTCCCTGGCTCACCACGTGGTAATAACAATAGCATGGAGGAGCTGATAGAGAGAGCAGTAAAGGATGCACAAAAGCTAGAAGAGGGAGGAGTCGATGCAGTAATTATTGAGAATTATGGTGATAAACCATACAGGCCACGTATAAGAAACGCGTTGACTATAGCAGCAATGAGTGTCATTGTATCTGAAGTTAAAAGAGCAGTCTCAATACCTATTGGTGTAAACCTGTTGAGGAATTCTGGACCAGAAGCATTAGCAATAGCCTATGCAGCATTAGCAGAATTTATACGGGTGAATGCCTATTGTGAGACAAGAATTGCGCCAGAAGGAGTACTAAAGCCAGTTATGTATGAAATTGAGGCTATAAGGCAAACATTAGGACGACATATTGCAGTCTTTGCCGATATTGATGTGAAGCATAGTTTACCTTCTACACCACACTATGATCCCATAATAGCTGCAAAGGAGTGCGTAGAAAGAGGCTATCCCGATGCTCTCATAGTAACAGGGCCACGCACCGGAGAAGCCCCAGCACCAGGCTACGTGGCCGCCATCAAGAGTGCTGTTCCAATACCGGTCTTTGTTGGTAGTGGTGTTACATTAGAAAATATCCGCGCATATATAGAGGTAAGTGATGGCGCTATCATAGGATCTTTCTTTAAGCGGGATGGACGTGCTGAGAATGAGGTCGAACTCGAGAGGGTTAAAAGGCTAATAAGACATGTTTCGGACTACATGGGGAAAAGAAAATAGAATCAGAGCGTTGATTGATTATGGTTACTTTGTTACACCGAATGTTAGGTTAAAGAGGCTACTAAGTTCACTCATTATTTCCTCTTTCTTTTCCTTAACAGCATTTGTGACCTTCTCAAGTACTGTATATGCTCTGCTTGGGACTTTTCCACGGAACCATGTAGCATCCTTGGCCATACCTACACCAAGTTCCTCGTATTTTCGTCCAGTTACTGGATCTTCTTCTCTTTCATTGACAAGTCTATCTATTTCCAGGACGAGTGTGCCTCTCGGCAACATGTAATCACCATAAGGATCGACTAGTTTTAGTACCTGCTTCTTTATCTTGCTAAGACTTCTTATGCCAAGTATCTTGTTCGGTAGCGGCCTAATTTTTGCCACTTGTAGTGCGCCAAGTAGGGCAATTATGCCACTGAGGTCGCTGAAGGGCTCATACCAGGGTCTACCCTTCCCTCCTGCTGGAATGTTTTCAACTGCTGCACGAAGTAGAGCTTGCCCACTAAGAACGAGATTATAGGCTGAGGCTTTCTTGAACCTTTCATCAAGTGCAATGTCTACAACGCTTTCTACCTCATTACCAACAAATAGTGCATGGCGTGCTGGAGTGTCAAATACTATACCCATGTATAGGCTTAGCATTATAGCTGCTTCAGGGCTTTCAGCTGCTTTGAAAACAGTATCGCTTAGAATAGTTCTTACAACAGCTACGTCGTTGAGTCTCCGTGGAGCCTCTGTATAGGCTATCACTCTTATAACGCCAAAGGCTTGAAGCATTCTGAGATAGTAAAGTAGATCGCCCATACCAAAATTCTTTAGAGCAACATATTTCTCACCAAGCATTTCAACTCTGACAACACCACCAACGATATTGCTTACACGTTTAGGTTCCTCTCCCGGAGCTGCCGCACCCGACAGAATATCCTTATAGAATTCTATTAAACCAGCAATCCCACCAAGCTTACCTTGTGCAGCAGCTGCTAACTCTTTGAACCTTCTAGGTACACGTGCTTCAAGGGTTAGAGGAGGTAGCATCATACTCCCACCGCACCACGAGGGTGTAGTATAGTCGGGTAGGAGTTAAAGATTACTCCAATCACATCTAGATACATCCACGTTGCAGCCTCGCTTTCCGTCATGCAAAAGATAATTGAGCAATGCTATAATACACTAGCAGTACACCTGGAGAGACTACTAAGCGGCATAGTAGAGAAATATTCTTACCATAAAGCTTAGTGCGGTAAGGGAGTAGTACGACCTTGCAGCCTAGCAAATTAGCAAGACTATTATCCCTAGTATCAATACGCGGAAACGGAGCTATCCTACTTGGAGAAAACATTGTCGTTGACGGTCATCTTACTCGTGGACTTGTACGTGTAGTAACGCACATACATGCTGATCACGTGGCTAAGCTTGAAGAAAGCATAAAAACTTTTGGATTTATAGCCGGTACCCCACTAACCCTTGAACTAATCCAGGCCATGGGGTATAAAATTCCTCGTGACAAGATCCTACAGTTACCATACAATATAACCATAGATATTGATGGTGACAAACTCACATTGCTACCGTCGAATCACATACCAGGTTCGGCACAAGTAAATGTTGAGACTAGTCATGGATTCCGACTAGGCTATACAAGTGACTTTAAGCAGCCAGGCACACCCGTAATGAGTGATCTCGATGTTCTAGTAATTGATGCAACGTATGGAAGGGAAGAGTGGGTACGGCCATGGCAAAACGAGGTGGAGCATATACTCGTCGACATTGTGAAAGACGGACTAATGCATGGCCCAGTACACATATACGCGTATCATGGCAAGTTACAAGAAGTAATGGTAATACTTAGGAGACATGGTATCGATGCCCCATTTATTGCACCATACAAGGTCTATAAATTAACACAAGTCATGATCAAACATGGGCTCCCAGTCTCGGGTCTCATATTAGAAAAAACAAATGAGGCACTTGAGGCGGTAAGATATGGATGGTATGTCTATTTTGCCCCCATTTCGCAGTGGAGCCTAAACCGTGCATCCGAAAAAGGGAAAATGACGAGGATTCTACTTAGCGGGTGGGAACTTGACGATGCTTATCGAAAGTTAAATGAAAGGGACTGGATAGTATCCTTTAGCGATCATGCAGATTTTCGCCAGCTCTTCGAATACGTGGAGGAATCGAAACCTCGACTACTTATCGTTGACTCTTCAAGGGCGGGAATAGTAGCTGAGGAGTTTGCTAGCAAAGTGAGGCGTAAACTTGGTATTCCAGCAATTGCTTTACCCCCAGTGGTGTGAGGGGTTTAGGATGGGTTTGAATGCTGGCAAAAAGAAACTTGATCATCTTGCATGGTTAGCGCGGGTCAAGATCAGTGATGAAGAAGCCTCAAAACTGTTCGAGGAATTGAATGAATTAAAGGCCCTCGTAGATAAAATACTTGAAACCCGTGTAGATGATGTGCCACCTCTCTATCACCCACTAGACATTAAAGGCAGACTTAGAAGAGATAAACCTGAAGAAAGTCTGGGCAAAAGAGCATTAGAACTAAATGTAAAGCTTGAGAAGGGTTTTGTTAAGGCTCCTCGTACAATCGAGGATTAGCCTACTATGCTCTTAACCAAACGTAGGGCTTGTACTAGTCCTTCGTGGTCACCAGGACAGGAAATTATGATACCATTGAACAAGTCAGTAGCCTCCCCAACAATTTTAGTAAGCTCATTTACCCGGAAGAACGGTTGACCACTAAGGTTCCTAGCTACAAGATCAGCATTCCTACTAGTAGCCACAATGAGGTAGGGATATAGTGCCTTTCTCCTAGTGCGAGCCTCCTTCACAATCTTCCCTATCTTCTCCCCTTTCCCACTATACCTCAAAACAAGGAAAAAATCAAAGCCTTCATTAAGTCTTTTGACCACTTCATTAACTGGATAGCGTAAGCTGATGAGCCCCCCATATTGAAGATGGGGTACATATTTCTTTGCAATACTAAGTACATGTGTAGTCTCAAGTTCTGAATCGCGCCCTAGTCTTGGTGGATCACCACGTAGGAGAACAACCTCATTTATTCCAGCAAGATCAAGACCAACAATAAGGTTAATAACACCATCAAGCATATAGGTATTGAGACGAATATGCGGTATAACAGGTATTCCAAGCCTATCATGTAATAAGACAGCAATAATGCTAGCTGAGCCATAAAAGAGTCCCAGTGGGGCATCGGGTATATCGATTGCGTCAACATACCTGGATATTTGGTTGGCCCGTTCTAGCAGTTTCCTAAGACGCTTTGATGGAGCTAGTTCAGCGATAACCCTAAACACCACTGGCCATCCCCACACCACATGGTGCCTAAGCAACATAGGCGCAGCAAATGGTGGCAGCCTTAAGGGTATAGTTGTATGTTATCGTTCGAGCTAGATATAGAACGTGTATTCCAGGCAATAAAGATACTAGAACAAGAACTCCATAAACTAGCACCCTATAGCCCGACACCTCCAGACCTCATAGGAAAGATCGTGGAAATAATAAGCAGACTACTAAGACCCTTAATGACGAGAAGCCCACAAAACACGGTACTTGAAGCAGGGTGTGGAAAAGGAGACGTAGCGAAGGTGCTAGCAAGGTCGATAAAAGCGTATACAATATGCCTAGAAATAGACTCAGAACTATTAAAACATAGCAAGAACAGAGAGCCTGCACTCGAGCTAGTCAATGCTGATCTAAACCATCCACCATTAAGAAAGATAGACATAACTTATGCATATCTACTGCCAACGGGTCTACAGAAAATCCTAGATACCGTGAAATCTAACATTATTATATCACTAGACTATAAAGCAAGCAGAGAGAATCCTACTAAGACAATAACATTAGGCAATCACCATGAACTACACATCTACGTAAAGAGGTTCTGAACCCAACTCTTCGAGTAACGACCAAAACTCATCGACAGTCCTAATTACACGCAACTCCCTCCCATTAAGCGCGCCCTCAAGTTCTAATAATCGTCGTTTAAACTCAGTACCAAGCGTGAAACCACCAAGACCACGTGAAGACACAACACGGTGGCAAGGTACAATAACAAGATCCTTGTTCATAGCCATAAATCTGCCTATAGCCCTTGGCGAAGTGCCAGTCAGAGATGCAAGAACACCATAGGTAACAGTAAAACCTATAGGTACGCACATGAGTAGCATATACACTATTTCTTTCAGTGAACTGCTGGACAAAGGATCAGCACCATGAGGAGAAGTGGTGGGCCCGGGGGGATTTGAACCCCCGACCACCCGGTTATGAGCCGGGCGCTCTACCGGGCTGAGCTACGGGCCCAATCCATTAAGCACAAACATGTTTCTAGGACCAGGTAAAAACCCTTGCGACCATAGCTAAGGCCAAGGAACGAATATGCTGATGGTGCGAAAACTTCAAAAGACTGTTATCCTCATAAATCTCTTGATGTAATGGGAAGTCACTGGGTGGCGGGGTAGCATAGCGGGGTAGGGTAGCCTGGTAGCCCGCGGGGCTCATAACCCCGAGATCGGTGGTTCAAATCCACCCCCCGCTACCACGCCTATGCCGCGGGCCCCCGCCGCCAATTTCTCTCCTACCCAAACATGGAGGAGAACTTAATCAAGGTAAATAGTATAGCCGGTGATTAATGTCTTACTCGCGGTTAAACTGCTAAATGTATGTGGCAAACATTCTTACCAAGGGGCCCTATGAGACTGAATGAAATGTGCTCTTTCCTCGAAAGCCTCTATATCGAGCTTGTACCCGGCATGGGCTGCCTCCCGGAGTCGCCTAGAATTGAAGCTAATGTGTGCTACACTAATACCAACTATGTTGCTTACCACGCATTACAGCTTTGCGGGTCCAAACTAGTAACACCTATCAGCAATTTCCTCGAAAAGTATGGTTATAAAAGTGGTGGCCGCTTCGAAGTATTTTGGCTTGAGCCTATTCCTTATCCACCTCGTCCCGTTAAAACCTTCGTGTTAGACCGTGTCAAAGTCAATGATAAAGTTGTTGTAATTAAAGCTGATGTGCCTAGCGGGGAGCCCCTTCCAGATTGGTATATGTATGCCGATCTGTTAATGCTGGCAGCCCTTGAAATGCTCCGTAGGGGAAATAGGACTAGAGCCATAAGCTATAGAGGCCACGTACTCAGCATGTGGGATGGAAGAGGATTTGCAGACAAAGTGTATGTGAAAACGAGACTTTACGAGATGTACAAGCTTAGCCTCTACTACTTTCTTGCACGAGCTCTTAGAACAAAAGATGAAATATGTAAGCTAATACCAGGGATAGTGGAGAAGATGACCACAGTTAATGGTGGGATAGTAACACACTATACAAACAGCTTCAAACCCGTTGGCGACCCTAACGTTGAAACAACTAGTATAACCATATTAGCCCTTTACAGCAATTATCCAGATATGTTTCCATTCAATACAGACGAGAACGATAAAGAGGAGTCCATGTTGCTTGTATTCCTTGTGGCACCTCTCATAGCGGCCATTCTCACTCTACCAATTTGGAGATGGCAGCGTTTATCACGTCGATGAGGGCCTGATAATAGTGGTCAAGCATGAAGTGAAAGTATCGTCTCAATATTCACAATGTCTCAATACTATTAGTCTATGGGCATGACGTCCCGTCTCTAGCCCTAATAGTTAGCCCTTAGGTAAGCTAGGCTAACCCCCGGCGCAATATGGCTTGGAGGCTAAGTAGAGCCTTTTTAGACAAAACTTCAAAACGCGATTTAGGATAATAGCTGGAGGCGGATGTATTATGACTAAGAGAGAGATCGAAGAGTTTTGTCGAGAGGAATACCGCGATTACATGATATACTCTATTCTAGCAACCAGAGAGAAAAATGAAAAAAGAGCACGTGTTCTTCAAAGACTGGCTGAACACGAGAAAAAACACTATGAGTTTTGGCACAGACTCAGTGGCAGCTGTAAAGGAGCGAGTGTAGGCAAACTCATGGTGGTATTCGTTGTTCTCCTCCGTATGTTGTTTGGGCTAACCTTTACGCTTAAGTTATTAGAGAGGGGTGAGGTGGAGACCGTTAACAAGTATCGCAAATTTGCCGAGAATCTCACTGGTAATGAAAGGAAGATACTTGAGGAGATAATAAAGGAGGAGATGGAGCATGAGAGCCTTCTAGTGGAGGAGATAAACGAAGCTGTAATGAGGTATCTTGGCTTCATCGTTCTAGGCTTAGCTGACGCCATCGTTGAAATAACCGGTGTACATGCGGGATTTCTTGGTGTTACTAGCAACACTGTTATGGCTGGTATAGCGGGATTAGTAGTAGGCTTTGCAGCTGCAATATCCATGGCTTCAGCAGCATACTTACAGGCAAAGCAGGAAAAGACTTCCCGCTCACCACTAGTCTCAGCTATGGTTACAGGATTAGCATACATTGCAGCTGTAATTATACTAGCATTGCCATACTTCATCATGCATGAAATGATCATAGCCTTTGCCGCCTCGGTGCTAGCAGGAATTACCCTAATTGCAGGCTTTAGCTTCTACGCATCAGTGTTATTTGAAAGGAGCTTCGTAAGAGAGTTCCTTGAGAGTACAGCCCTAATGCTTGGAACAGCTATGGCGACATATTTCTTCGGTGAAATGCTTGGAACAGTCTTCGGTATAAGGGGTATTTTCGGCTAAAAAGCAAGAATTAAGGTTTTATAGCTTCTATAGCGACATGTATCTTCCGTTCCACCTCTTGCTTCTCTAGAATTTTAGAATTTCACGTACTTATCCTTAGGCGCACCACATATTGGGCACTTCTCAGGTGGTTCACGGCCAACATGAGTATGACCACATATTGGGCATATCCATACATAGCCGTCGAGTGGCCAGTCTTCACCTTTATCGACATATTGCTTCGCTTCTCTATACAATTTTGCATGTATTTTCTCGGCTTCTAATGCCCAATAGAAGCTTCTTTCTGCATTCTTCTCGCCTTGCAGTTTCGCGATCTCTATATAAGCAGGATACATCTCATTGACCTCGAATTCTTCCCCCATAATTGCTAGTTCAAGGTTCTTAGAGGTAGAACCTGGTCCAAACGGCGCGCCAGCGACGACCTTAGCATCGGTCTTTAGATCAGATAATACACGGTAATGATTGCTAGCGTGAACTTGTTCAGCAAAAGCTATAGCTCTAAATAGTCTTGCAACATTCTTGTATCCTTCCTTTTCAGCAATCTCCGCAAAAATAATGTATCTCATATGAGCCATAGACTCTCCGCCGAAAGCAGACATTAATGCATCACGTGTCATCGGTCTAACCATGACGGTGCACCATACTAACTATACTTTTGAGTCTAAACTAAAATCTATTTTGGAAAACAAGTCACAGGGATCTGTTTGTTCTCGTTAATATTGGGACTGCAAAACATACTTTCACTTACTCTTAACTGATCTATGTCAATGGAGTGTAGAAGGCTATGCTAACTCTATCTATATCAAGGAACTGAGATTTCACGGACGTGGGAAGTTTCAACAAACAAGTATTAACTTGATGACTAAGAAGTACATCATGATCATAGTAGATTTACCATAACCTACTCTTAGTGGTGTCTACTACGAGATTAATGACAATGAGGTAGGAAGGTTAACATAAATTACAAACTACGAGGTAACGATATTAAAGGAACCGAAAAAGAACTATTAGATTGAAAGGTTAGGAACTAAATGTCTATTAACAACACTATATCCATAACTCTATAGGACACCATTCCGTTTGTCAAGTTGTCCTATACATTAGTCACGTATAAGGGCTTTACAAGCCTTAGATACTAATTCTAATCTTCCATTTTAAGCCTATAGTTAAGGAGCAAGGTGGTGTATTCTAATTATAATTGCTTGGTAGGAAGCGTCTAGGCCTTCTCGACGAGATTGTGGAGAAGCGGTCTTATATGTAAGCAGCAATTAGGCGGAGAGGAATTGGATTAGGGTGTGGCGCCGCCGGGTGGATTCGAACCACCGACCACCGGGTTAACAGCCCGGCGCTCTACCCGCTGAGCTACGGCGGCGCCCGGCGCTCTGCGGCTCGTGCTTCTGGCTCCATGAGTAACCTCACTAGTCTATCCTCTGGTGGGCTTTTATGTTTTTATTGTGTGGTTTCTTGCTTGCTATATGGGTGTGAAGGAGATATGGAGTATCGTATCAAGGACATTGGCTTGGCAGATAGAGGTGTTTTGCAGATAGAGTGGGCTGAAATGCACATGCCTGTGGTGTCGAAGCATATTCGGGAAAAGTTTAGCCGCAAAAAACCATTAGAAAACGTTAAGGTTGGCGCTGTACTTCACGTTACTAAGGAGACAGCTTCACTTGTTCGTACTCTTGTTGCTGGAGGTGCACGTGTTAGGCTAGCGGCTTCAAATCCTCTAAGTACTCAGGATGATGTTGCTGCAGCACTTGTGAGAAACTATGGGGTTGAGGTTTGTGCATGGAAGGGTATGAGCGAGGACGAATATTATGATTGTATAAAATGGGTTGTTGGGTGGCAGCCGAATGTAGTTATTGATGATGGTGGTGATTTGCATGCGATGCTGCATGACAGATACCCTAATGTAGCATCGAAGATTTGGGGTGGTACAGAGGAGACAACAACGGGAGTCATAAGGCTAAGAGCTATGGAAAGGGATGGTGTGTTGAAGTATCCTGTATTTGCTGTTAACAATGCTAAGACTAAGATGATGTTTGATAATAGATATGGTACTGGCCAGAGTACTATTGATGGGATACTAAGGGCGACGAATATACTATTCGCAGGTAAGATAGTTGTTGTAGCAGGTTATGGATGGGTTGGAAGAGGAATTGCCTGGCGTGCTCGTGGTATGGGTGCTCGCGTCATTGTGACAGAAGTTGATCCGGTCAAGGCGCTTGAAGCTGTCATGGACGGATTTGATGTAATGCCAATGTCTAAGGCGGCAGAAATAGGTGATGTATTCATAACAGCTACTGGTAATAAAGCCGTAATTAGGCGCGAACATTTTGTGAAAATGAAAGATGGTGCTATACTTGCAAATGCCGGTCACTTTAATGTAGAAGTATGGGTTCCCGATCTTGAACAATTAGCTGTATCAAAGCGAAATATAAGACCATATGTAACTGAGTACAAATTAGCTAATGGTCGCCGTTTATACTTGCTTGCTGATGGCCGACTAGTAAACCTGGTAGCAGCGGAGGGTCATCCGAGCGAAGTCATGGACATGAGTTTTGCCAACCAAGCGTTGACTATCGAGTACATAGTAATGAACAAGGATCGTCTAGAGCCCAGGCTTTATAGTGTTCCGTTGGAAATTGATGAGGAAGTTGCTAGGTTAAAGCTACGTGCCATGGGCATAAACATAGATGAACTCACAGAGGAACAGAGAAAATACATAGAGTCGTGGAAAATATAGTCTTTAACTCTTCTTATTCACTTTCTCTATGAATTTCCATGCTCTCTTTGTTGCATCAAAATAGATTAGTCCATTCTCCCTTAACCTTTGGAACAACTTGTATTGTGGCTCTGTAAGTAATACGCGTATTTCCTCATCATTTGATGTAGGTAATTGTTCGACTTTTTCGCGGAACATTTCCCAGAAACCTTGATCAATAGCAACCCTTTCACCACCAATATTGAGTATTACAGCTCCTTCTCGACGAAGTCTTTCAAAAAAGGCATCACGATCCCGTAGCCATTGTACGTCAGACTCGAAGACTATGCCTTGCTCTCTCAACCTCTCAATGGCAGAACGCTTGCGCGTGACTCGACCATGTGGCGGGTGCTCGTGTCTGCTTTCAAATTGTTTTATCTTATCCTCAAGCTGGCTAAGCTTATCCTCGAAAACCTCTATCCTCTCTATGATACTTGCAAGTTTTGAAGCTAGATCGTCGATTTTCGAGGTCCACGGATTAATAATATCTTGTAGTCGTCGCTCTAGCCGTTGAACTATCTTTTCTTCCTCAATAATTGCTGCTGTGTCCGGAAGTTCACGTATAGCTTCCTGCACTATAGACCTAACAATACCCCAAATCCTCTCATAAAGCCTAGGTGGTAAATCACCTTCTTCAAGCTTTTCAACGAACTCGATAAGTGATCTTATACTACGTGGTTCTCTGCCTAGCTCACGTAATATGAGGTCACGTAAGTAATCGGAGACAAGGGTATAGCCTTCCTCTCTACTACGACGCTGAAGCTCTTTATAGACTTCATCGGGGAGTTTTACTGCAATAATTCTGGCCATATCAAGGGCCCCTCACTATCACTAGTATCCCGAACTGAGCAGAGTGGAAGAGAATAGTATAAAGTATATCCAAGCATTCTCGCCGACAGTTAGGGGATGGTGAGGGCTGTACTCGCTGAGTGGTGAAGACGCCTTTAAGTACTGACCCCCAGAGCAACATGCAGGTGCAGGATCATGAAGTCGGACATTGTGGTTGTACTACATGATGTAAGTAGTGTCCAGCGATTATTGGACACAGCAAGAGTTGTGTATGGACTAGGCATCAAGGTAATGGTTGCAACAAAGGTTTATGGAGCAGCAGCGACAAATGGCATACCCGAGGCAACTAAGCTCGCACTACGCAGTAATGCATCATTCATGGTGTTACCCAGTCTAAGGGATGCAGTGGAGCTTTTATCACCATCAATAGTATATGTTGTATCATACGAGTATGGCGAACAAATAGATCCCAATGAACTAGCCAGAAACCATAGTGGTAGGATCATGATAATACTGGGAGGTAGTGAAGCAGCACCAACGAGAGACGACGCTAATATAGGTAAACCAATATACCCACGTGGTATAGCAAAGAGGATCGGACCCGTAGGCGAAGCTGCAATACTATTGTACGCATTTACTCGTCAAAGCGTTGGAGAGACCTCTTAACCTCATGAGCAATAGCCTCTGCTAAGGTCACTGGTACAGCTTCACCTACTTGGTTATATTGACTATCCCTACCACCAAGAAACACATGATTATCGGGGAAACCCATTAAGCGCGCCTGCTCCCTCACAGTGAGCAATCTAGCCTCAAAGGGATGTATGAACCTTGATGAGCCAAGAACTGTTGGTGCAGGTTCATCTGGTCTCAGCTTTATCAAGTTAGGTAGACGTTTTCCCTCAGCACCTTCGTAATATATTAGTGGTTGCCCCCATCTCAACCTTGATATTTTCTTTACCTTTTTCTCGCTTAGTGGGGTCTCTTCATGATTTGGAATAGAGTTCTCGTTTGGAGCAGGAAGACCCTTCAATGCATCGGCAACAACCCTTTTGTATCGTTTTCTTCGAGGCCTAATTTTTACATTAGATATGAATACACGTAATCTTCTGCTTGGTGTTCCGTAATCCTCTGCTCTTAACACATTGAAATAGATCTGTGGATAACCTTGTTCACGGAATACTCTTTTGAGCTCATCTGTGAGCCCATCATCCATTATACCTGGCACATTTTCCATTACGAAGATCCTTGGTTTTAACTCGCCAACTATTCTTGCAAAATGCAATACAAGTTGGCCTATAGGATCAACATATAGCCTGTCAATGGGATTAGGCATACGGCGTGGATTCGCACCTGTAAACGGCTCGCAGGGGGGACTACCAATAATTACATCGGGTCGTCCAACAATGCTTTCGATTAGTTTACCAGTTACTTCTCTTACATCCATAGCTAACGCTATAGCCTCTGGGAAATTGGCTTTAAAGCTGCGTATAGCAGCCGGATCGTTATCGATGCCTAACAATATTCTAAAGCCAGCTCGCCGAAAACCTTCAGCAAAACCACCAGCACCCGAAAAGAGATCAACTACTGTTGGATTCTGCAAGGCTACGCTCAAGCCTCTCGATCAATTTTGCCAAGTACTCGACACGATACTCCCTTTCCTCATCGGGCTCCAATAACGATCCGCATCTTGGACATGTAAAGTTGTACTCCATTGCTTCGTCCATATTATATCTCGTCTTATCTAGTGGGCAGATATAGTAATAGTTTGAATTCTCATGCTCGAGGAGAATCCTTAACTTCTCTATAACAGCTTTCTTACGATGCATAACTAATGCCTTTATGCCGTTTGCATGTGTACGCCAATAGAAGATTGACGAGTTACGTCCCATGCGATCCGGTAGTCGTATTTTACGATAGGTCACGAGACCTTTTTCTGCAAGTTCGTTAAGAGCTCTGCGGATATCATTGGGTCTTAGAGCGGTTTTCTCCATTATCTCAGCTTCAGTGACCTCCTTTCCACTCTCATAGAGGTATTGGAATACAATTCTTGCTTCACGATCTAGCAGCTTCTCTATAAACTCGTAAAGACGTTCAGTACCACCATGATTATTTGTATTCATCAGCTTTTCACCCCAAGTGTTGTTTATACCTATATCTGGCGTCTTACAACAGTTTTCCCCTTAGGATTAGGCACAATCTTAATCATTGCGTCAGGAAAGTCATACCATAATTCGCTTCCTTGATAAAGTCTATCAAGGAAGACAGCGAGGGCAGATACTTCACTATGTGGCTGATTGCCTATAGCGACGTTGTAGTCAGCATTTTCATAGAAAAATGGGGGAACTTTTTCCGCACCAACAATTATCAATTTTGGTCTGAGGGATGAGCGTATTTCATTAATAACCGTATCCACATGTAAACCATACATTGTTAAATGAATAACCTCTCCTCCCTTCTTTTTCCACGTGTTCACATAGGATCTGGATGAAACACCGCACTCTACATGCATATTTTGGCCTCCCCATGTGTTTAGGACCTTTCTAAGCGATCCCATTACTTTATCATCGCAAGTATCGCCTAGTATGAATCCATTAGCGCCAAAGGCTCTAGCAACTAAAGCCACATGGGTAGTAATTCGTTTGTCCCGGCCTGGTCTATGCCCTATTCTGAGAACATAGACTTTACCGTATTTTTCAGCAGGATGGTTACTCTCCATACAAGCTCCCTCAGACCGGTACCCTCCACTGCAGACATTACAAGTGCATCCATCGAGACAGGATATAGCTCGGTGAGAATGGTGGTTACCAGTTTAGCTTTTCTCTCAAGCTCGTTTACTGATAAGAGATCGGCCTTGTTAATTATGGGTATGATAGGTTTACCGACGACACCTACTCGTCTAAGAATGGCAATACCCTCCTCTAGCTTTCTAAAGATAACAGTATCGGGATCTAGAGGATCAATTACAAATAAGACGATGTCGGCATGGGCTATTTCTTCGAGTGTTGCATGAAACGCCTCTATAAGTTCGGGTGGTACGTTTGTAATGAAACCTACGGTATCAATGAAAGCAGCACGTATTCCATGATCTAATTCAACAGCTTTCACTTTAGGTGTAACCGTTGTAAAATACTTAGGGCTTACGGGTTTGTTTTCGCCAGTTAATGCATTGAATAGGCTTGTCTTGCCAGCACTAGCATAGCCTACTATAGCGATATGTGGTAGGCCTGCACTGCGTCGCTTAATGCGTTCATGCATTCTTCTTCGTCGCAGAGCTTCAAGCTCCTTACGTATACGAGCTATTCTCGATACTGTATACCTATAGTAGGCGTCAATAGCGTATCCGCCTGGACCCAGGAAGCCAGGTAGTTCCTTCATTTTAGCACGCCTAATAGCTTCACGTATGAGAGGAAGCTGATGCTTGAGTCTCGCGAGCTCTATTTGCAATTTCGCCTCTTTGCTGCCAGCATGCAGTGCAAATATTTCAAGAATAAGCATTGTTCTATCAACAACCTCGCTCTGAGTAGTCTCGACTAGAATCATATAATCATGGGGCTTGATATCGTCATAGACAACGATTTTCGTGTCCAATACTCCGCTATTTTTTATTTTGCTTGCTATTTCGCGGACCTCTTCAAGCTTTGCCTTACTTAGGAGTTTAGAACGTGAAACTCTACGATACCTTATAACGGCTTCGATGCTATAGCCTGCTGTCTCTAGAAGAGCTTGTGCTTCCCTAAACTCCCAGTCTTCGAGAGAACGTGGTACTAGTAGTATTGCTGGTCTAGACCAATCTACTCTATTGCTTAGTTTATGCAAGGTGGTTAGACCCTTCTGCTAGTCTTCGCGTATTTCAGCGACATCACCGAGAGTCAAGTGGAAGCCTCTATGTTTCTGTGTATCTTCTTCTTCAACTTCAATTACTGGCTCTAATAGTTTAACACCAAGAATTCGTTCAAGTCTCCGTGCTAAGTCTATTGTTGGAACCAGTTCACCTGCCTCAATACGTCTTATAACACGTTCACTTTCTTTGACCTTTTCCGCTAGAATACGTTGTGTCCATCCTAATCTCTCACGTGCTCTCCGTATAATCTCAGCGTAGTTCGGTACAACCTCATATTTTTCAATAATATCCAGTCTCGGCGTTGCCCTCTTAGTTCTAGTTGGGGTTACCCGGGGATGATGTTCGGTCCTTCGTTTATATTGTGTTGCACGCCTTGATGCGCCAGGACTAGGACTAGTGGGCCTAGATACCGTGCTATTAATCGTACCGGCTCCTGGTTTAATAGAGAGGCCTCGTAGTCTTGCAGATTCCATTAATGTATGGCTACGTTCAACGTGTCGTCTATAACAGCGACTGCATACAACCAACTCTGTCCCTTCAAGTTCTATGTAGAACCTTTCTCCATGTATTGGTTGGCCACACAGCTCACAGTATACTACTTCACTGCTTCTCCGCAGAGTCGTCACCATACTGTTAGTATTGGGCCGCAAACCATTATTTAGGCTTCCTTTACTCAACAAAATAATCCGTATGGAAGGGGAGTAGCAGCAATGTCGGATACTCAGAATAGCCCAGGATTCTTAAGCTACGATGACTTGATTGAATATGTGCGATTTCTTGAAAGAAGAGTAAAAGAACTTGAAATAGAAAGAAGTGAGTTGAGGAAAGAACTAAGGAAGTACAAGGCAGAGATAGATAAGCTTCTCAGTCCCCCACTCATAGAGGCTACCGTGCTAAGCTTATTGCCGGATGGACGAGTAGTTGTCAAGAGTAGTACAGGCCCTAACCTAGTGGTAACAGTTAGTGGGTCTGTAGATTATTCACGGCTAAGGCCGGGAGCCTATGTTGCCCTAAATCAGCGTGGTTCAACTATTGTTGAAGTTCTTCCCGATCGTGAAGACCCCACAGTGAAATCTATGGAGATTACACGTAGGCCCGGTGTGACGTTTAATGATATAGGTGGGTTAGAGGAGCAGAAGAGAGAACTCTATGAGGCAGTTATAATGCCCTTAAAAGTTCCCGAATTGTTTCGTTCAATAGGTATAGAGCCGCCAAAAGGCGTACTATTGTATGGTCCACCGGGATGCGGCAAAACGCTTTTAGCTAGGGCAGTAGCGGCAATGAGCAATGCGACATTTATAAGACTTGTTGGGTCAGAACTTGTGCAAAAATACGTAGGTGAAGGCGCAAGGCTGGTAAGAGAAGTATTTAGGCTGGCAAGGCGTAAAGCTCCAAGCATAGTATTCATTGACGAAATAGACGCTATAGCAGCCCGGCGCTTAGAAGTTGGTACAAGTGGTGAACGCGAAGTCCAAAGAACATTAATGCAGCTCTTAGCTGAGTTGGACGGGTTTGACCCTCTTGATAATGTCAAAGTCATAGCAGCAACTAATCGAATAGATATTCTTGATCCTGCTTTGCTTCGTCCTGGTAGGTTTGATCGCCTCATATATGTTCCTCCACCAGATAAAAAGGCAAGACTAGAAATACTAAGAATACACACTAGGAGTATGCCACTAGCAGAC
>JALTZQ010000050.1 GCA_027046105.1 Pyrodictiaceae archaeon | reverse complement strand
GTGTTATATCATTTCTGGTGGTATTTGGCCAGGTTTGTAAGCCTTATTAGGCTTAAGGTTTCTAAGCCTAAGCATATACTCAACATGTGGATAGCTTATTACGTATTCTGGATCAATGTTCATGGCTAGGTCTGGATGTATTGCTGATAATAAACGTTTTATCCTTGTCAGCCCTTCTTCCTTGGCGAAACTAAGCATCACTGCAGGATAGACCTCCTCGCCAGGCTTAAGCCCGTAATTTACGAGCAGCTGAAGAGCCCTTAATTGGCAATACCATGCCTCGACATTAGCGCCAGTAATGAGATGAAATTCATCTGGCGACGTTCCTTTTATTGAAATACGCACTTCAATATTTGAACCACGATACTCTGCAAGACGTTTAGCATAGTCCTCTTTACATCCCACTAGGATCCCGTTTGTTTCGAGAATAAAGTGATAGCCTTCTGATATCACATAGTCCAATACCTGTAAAAGATGGTTAAAGCCAAGCGTTGGCTCACCTCCACTAAGCCGAATCTGGCGCAGCCCTCTCCGCCTAGCTATTCTAACGAGCTTTTCTCCAGCCTCATCCGGTGCAAGCAATTTTCCAATATTATTCCTCCACGAAAATCTCCAAGCCCAGCAAAAGCCACAGCGAAGTATACAGCCAACGACATCACCAGTTACAACGCCACCATACCACCTATCTACACGGAAACGGTAGTATCGGCGAAGCTGTTTACCATCTCTATATGGTGCCACAGAGGGCTCAAATAAATCAGCTAATGAAAGAGGATTATATCCGTGACTAGGATCAGTCATTCCAGGAACCCATGTTTTGGGAAGAGCTACAGTATCGTTTTATATTAGGAGGGTTCACATTACCATTAGGTACGGGAAAGACTATGAGTACAATTGATGAGAAAGCATATATTGAGCAGGCACGTACAAGGCTTGAACAGTTAAAAAAGAATATAATGTCCGATGTAGAAAGTCATGCAGACAATGTACGTGGTACAATACACACAAGACTTAGTGAGATAAAACGTAAATTAGCAGGGATCTTCAGCCACTAAGCTAACCTGATAAGCGGTGAATAACGCGATTCTAATAGTTTTTTGCCTAGCAACTCCTTATCGCTGTGAAGCTCAACTATGTTAGGTACATTAAGCAATACGTATGGGTCAGCATTTAATAGTCTATGGAGAAAACTATAGACAATTCTTTCTACGCGTTTCTCTATTAGAGGTAAGTCAAGTTTGTCACAACCCACCACTATAAGGTCTATATCTTTATCACCAAGTTCACCATAGACAAACTCTCCTCCATGTAAATCACTGAGATAAACGCGAGCTCCACATACATCCGCTATACACTTAGCTACAGCCTCTGCTAGTCTTCGTTTAAGTACCTGCCATTCGAGGGTATCCCAGCTACCAGCAACTCTAAGCTTTTCAAGAATAAATGGGTTCAAATTTTTGTTTAACTCATCTAGTTGTTTACTAATACAATCCTCTATATCCGTCAAGATGTATTTTCCTCCATACCCATTATACAACCGTATTACTGCTTTCCCGAGGACTATCTAACAGGGGTTGTGTGGGGTCAAACATTGTTACTCATTTCATCAGTGCGGGGGTTAACATTCCCACAAAGGAACTAGTTTCCAGAGAACCGGTATATAGGGAATTCACGGCTTATTTGAGACGAATGAGAGGTACTTTGCTTGAGCGTAGTAGGTTTGCGTAAATATTACTAGAGTTTCTTGAGACTACATGAATCTCAAAGAGACTCATGGCCGTAGTGTAACTTTCATAATCTAGGCCAGCAGCTTTAACAAGTTTTATGAATATATCCTCAAGTGATTGTTCAACTTCCTTAGGATCAAGGTGTCCGGCTTTTCTTTCACTAATAACAAATATTAAGTCAATGTCTCTGCCAACGTCGCCACTAGCTATACCGCCACCGGATAGATCCACATAGTATACTTCCTCTATTACGTCACCAACCATCTTATCTAGGCAGTGCACTATTTCTTCAGCTAGTTTACGTTTATATATAGCCCATTCAAGCAGGTAAGTGTGTTTATGGCTATCTGTCGACGGTATGTTCTTTCTTAACTTACTTAGCCTCTCTATACACTCATGTAGTTCTTCACTATAGATGACTGGTGAACTGGTTTCACCTGCTAGCACGCTAGACGCCCCTATCCATGTGGTCCTACCCTACTCCCACACGCGTATATAGTAATTTCTCACCACACCATTCTATCATATCGTTAATGATAAACCTTGTCAATAAAGTAGGTAGGGTTTAGCAAACAGAATCTCTATCAACTAACCAGAGGTAGCGGTTATGAATGGTCTAGGAGGTTAGGTAGATGGTCCAGCTGGCGTTAACGTACCGTAAACTTATCGATCGAGACTTCAAGATACTCAGTATTATCGAGAAAGAGATGCCCCGCTATGAATATGTACCTATAGAGGTCATAGAGAAACGTGCAAAACTTCCTTCACAACATGTTCATTTGTGTCTACAGAAGCTCAACCAGCTAAAGCTTGTTAGGAGAAGGCTGGGCGACTACATTGGATATAGACTTACATATCAAGGCCTTGACGTATTAGCTTTAAGAAGCCTTGTCAATCGCGGTATAGTATCAGCATTAGGCGATGTTCTAGGTGTTGGTAAGGAGAGTGATGTATATTCTGCATTGACGCCAACTGGTAGTAGAGCCATAGTAAAATTCCATCGTGCGGGAAGAACTAGTTTTCAACAAATAATTCGAGTAAGAGCATACGCGGCAGATAAGCAAGTATATTCATGGATGTATCTTGCAAAGCTTGCTGGTGAACGAGAATATCGTGCCCTTGAACTCCTATACAAAATCAAAGCATATGTACCAAAACCCCTCGGCTGGAGCCGGCACGCAGTAGTCATAGAGTACATTGATGGCGTGGAACTATACGAGTACCGTGAGCCCGAGGATCCATGGGGAATACTGGAGAAAATACTTATCACACTTAGAAAAGCATACACCGAGATCGGCATTGTACATGGTGATCTTAGCGAATACAATATAATGGTAACCATCCAAGATGATGAAGAGGTGCCCTTAATAATTGATTGGCCACAATATGTTGAAAAAGAGCATCCATCGGCTGATCAATTACTGCGTAGAGACATAGAGTATGTGATTAGATTTTTCCGTAAACGATACCGCGTAGAAGTCGATACTGAAAAAGCACTTAGCTTTGTCAAAGGCGAAATCGAGACAATATAGAAAATCAATCAAAACGGGAATTACACACTTCCTATCCTCGTATCTAGTTCTCCCTTGCTATGTGTGGGAGTGGTGTAGGAGTGCTCTCCCACTATTGCCATATATCATTACATGTAGAGATAGAAAGTATTATAAGCTAGTCTAATTGGTGTTTTGTAGTAAATGGTGAACCTACAGTGGAAACTGTTATAGGAAGTGAGAGTATGCACGCTAGAAGACTAACCAGTAACCAGAGCGATAAACTCAAGCCAGGCGTCTACGAGGAGAATGGTGTGTTAGTTGTTGTTGGTGAAGAGTATATCTATAGGGTTTGTAGTGCCCTAGCTAGTCCAACAAGAATAAAGATACTCCAGGAACTGATAAGAAGGGAAGCTGATATAGGAGAGATCTCCGATATGATTGGTCAAAGTAAAGCTAATGCATCGACACAGGTAAAGAGGCTCGAAGAGATAGGACTTGTTAAAGCTGAATATAGGCCTGGAACACGTGGTGTAAGAAAAGTAGTCAAGGCAGCAGTACGCGAAATAAGAATTGTGCTTACGCCGCCAGGGGAAGGTTAAATCCTTCCTCTACACGCTTAGCTTTTCACACTTCCTGCTTTTCCGCAAAAACTCGTCAACAGCTTTTTCGAACTGTCTAAGATCAGTCTCGCTATAAGCAACAAGCACTACACGGTTTGGTTTAGATGCTCTATTGGCGTGCTCCTCTATAACTTCAAGCATTGCGTGCACGGAATCCTTTACGGGTACACCACCTACACCAGCACCCATGGCGGGAAATGCTATAGAGGAGAAATTTTTCTCTAAGCCAACCTTTAATGCAGCTCTAGTGGCCCTCTTTACCTTCTCCACAGTAGTCCTCATAGCAGGGCGCTCCATAGTGGGTGCATGTATTATAGCCTTAACTGTAGGTTCTAGTTTACCTGCACCAGTAACAACTGCCTCACCTACAGGGACTGGCGCATAGCGTCGTGCTTCCTCTTCAACAACGTCACCTGCAGCTTTGCGTAAAGCCCCAGCAACTCCTCCACCCATAATCATGAGACTATTTGCCGGATTCACTATAGCATCTACAATAGCCTTAGTAATATCCCCCTGGTAAATCTCAACGATAATGTTGCCGCATTTTACCTTAACTAAGGGGCCTCGAAGACTCATAGACCCAGTTCACCCTCCTCTAAAGACAGTTATTGTGTTGGTTATAGAAGTAGTTTCCGTAGTAGGATTCAAAGTAAGGGTTATTACGAATATATTGTCTTGTCGCCTCATTCAAAACTAGCAAGAAGGCGTTTGGAGGCCATGCAGAGATTTCGCGAGAAACTACTGAGCTCTTCCAAAGTGATCGGCTTCTCGGAACTCTACATAGAACCTGGATTAATCATCGCCTGTAAAGCTAAACGGAGGTTGACTTAACAACAAAGTCTACGAAAAATACACAACTGTTTTTACCGGCAGCATCAGCGCCAATGGGTATGGTATCGTGTAGTAAGATGACAATAGCACTAGCTCTTCACGGTGCAAAGGGCGTCCTTCACAGAAACGCTAGCGTGGAAGAACAAGTTGAGACGGTTTAAGTGCGTAAAGAATCACCTGCCATAATTCCCTTACGACACTGTTCGTATACCCTTGCTAATACTGTGATAGGGTTCTTGAGATTCTCCGTGAAAAAGGAGTTACGCGGCATCCCAGTAGTCAATAGAAAACGGTGATGTTATAGGGCAAGTCAGGCTTGTCGGTCTCCTGGTAGATTATAAACCCGGAAAAAGGTAGCGCTATATGAAGTCTCAACATGTTCTCTCCTAATCAGTTAAATGAAGCAGTTAATGCCGTAGTAAAAAGTAGGATAGATATAGCACCAATAGTAGGTCAAATG
>JALTZQ010000049.1:2418-5253 GCA_027046105.1 Pyrodictiaceae archaeon | reverse complement strand
AGTAGTAGCCACCCGGTACGCGGCAGGTGGTGGAGTGGCAGAGTGGAGTCTCTTTAGGAGACTAGTCTCCAAGGGTGCAACACTCCTAGCCCACATCCTTGTGCCGTGGGCTAGGCGTACAAGCGACCCTATGAGTGGCTTCTTCCTAGTACACCGGAGACTTGCAAAGAGCAGAGTCAACCCAAAGAGCTGGAAGGTCCTACTTGAACTCCTCGAAGAGGCTGAGCATGTAGAAGAGGTGTCATACGTGTTCCAGCCGCGGCATGCTGGCAAGAGCAAGCTCGGCTTCAAAGCCATGGTGGACTATGTGCTCCACCTACTCCGCCTCTCCGGCTGGAGGCCCTTCAAATTCGCTTTTGTAGGAGCCACTGGGACCCTTGTAAATCTAGGCATTGTAAAGCTGTTATACAGCATGTACGGGCTCCCCTACCCCCTCACACTCCTCGCCGCCTTCGAGGCCTCCCTCACATGGAACTACCTACTACACGATGCCTGGACTTTCCGGGGGCTAAGACCACCAGGAGCGAAGAGCAAGGTGCTGTACTGGCTACACTACCACGTAGCCTCAGCAGGAAGCTTCGCAGCCTACTTCACCCTAGCAAACGCTCTCCACCTAGTACTCGGCCTAGGCCCACTAATCTCAGCCCTAGCAGGTATAGTAGCAGGTTTCGCATTCAACTACCTATACTCCTCAATGAAGATATGGACAGGGGAACACAAGGGGACAGCCTAACACTAATAGCCCCCGGAGAGAGGCCTAAGACTTAACGTCTCTCCCTCACAATAGGTCTAATGGCTTTCTCGATTTATTGTGACTAGGTGTTAAAACCTGGTTCTTGGTGGTCTGGTGTGTTGTGGGGGTGTATTAGGGCTGTCAGGGTATAGTGGGGCTCGCAGTGTTCTAGAGGGAGCTCGTAGGGTTAGAGTTGTATCCCACCATGATCTTGATGGTGTTGCCTCGGCTGCGTTGCTGGTTAGGTGGGCTCGTAGCCGCGGGGTTGAGGCTAGGTATAGGCTTGTCAGTGTCTCGGTGGCGTACAAGACTCTACTTGGTGAAGTGAGGGCTGCTGCTAGTGATGGCTCGGTTGTGGTTGCAGCAGATATCTCTCCGCGGGGGCGTGGCGACGCAGAAGCCTTGGCTTCTGCTCTCCGCTGGGGCCAGAGGCTTGTATGGCTTGACCACCACGTGTGGGACCCTGCCATGGTGAGGGTGTTGGAGGATGCTGGGGCAGTGATTGTTGTGGATCGTTCAAAGGTTACAGCAGAGATAGCCTGCAGGGTTGTTGGATGCCAAGACGACGTCTTCGCGAAGACTATCATGGAGGCTGCACGCGCAGACGACTCATGTACTAGTGACCACCTGGGCTTGGCGCCTAAGTGGAGGCTAGTACTAAGGATCCTTGGGCCAAGAGAGGCTAGGAGAGCTGTTGAGGCTCTTGCTAGGAGCGAGTTGTGGCCAGGCTGGGCAGACGAGCTGTACCGCATGCACGCCCCAGGCTACTACGACGAGATAAGGAGCAAGACAACAGTGAACACTTACACGTTCAACGGTGTGAGAGTAGTAGTCGTGACGCCCCCGCCCACAGCCAATGCTTGTGACGTAGAGACAATACTCGGAAGACCCGAAAACGCAGACGTAATGGTGCTCCTCTACCCGAAGGGGATAAGCATACGAAGCCTAGGACCCTACCGTGCAGACTGTATAGCAGCGAGACTAGGCGGAGGAGGACACCCACGAGCAGCAGGAGCTAAGAGGCCGTCAACAACAATGGGCCCAGCACAGATAGCACAAATAATAGCTAACGCAGCCAAAGACTGTACAGAAAACAAGGAGGGCACATGAGTGAGCACTGCCCCGACACTCTCTACGCGACTAAGAGCATTCTCAGGGTCTTCCCTTGGCCCCCTTTAAGCTAGCTAGATCAAGGTGAAGCCATGGCATATCATGTTATTGCAGGCATTCTCTCATGTCGAACTTGTCTCGGAGTCTTTCCATTAGCTCTACCAGCTTTATGCGTAGAACCTCGTTATCGGCTTTCTTGAGTCTTTGGTATATCCTCCTTAGTTTAGGTGGCTTCTCTGGTTTCTCCCATTTCTTCAGGGCTTTAACGCCCCTGCCTTTGGCCGCCCCGCATAGTGGTGATAAGCTACAGTGTTTCTCTGCGTCAACGAATATTATGTACTTGTACCAGGGCTCTATCCTGTAGACGCCATGTAGGTAGGCCATGTCTATTCTTGCCTCCTTCTTACCCTCAACAGCTTGTAGGTATAGTGGAAGCATACCGGACTCAGCCATGCTGAGCATCGTCTTTGCAGCCCAGAGACCCTCTCTTGGAGGCACATAGGAGCCTAGTAGGGCGTGTTCAGACTCAAGGTACTCTAGGACAGCAACAAGGTCAACTAGCCCTATCTCGCCTCCACCACCCTCAGCTCCAGCACCACCAACGCCTATTAAGGCTCTAACATTATACCTTTCTGACAACCATGCTAGAGCAGCTCGTGCAACTGTGTCAGTCTTATAGCTCCCAAGACCATCCTCGTAGCCGAGGAGAAGCGAGTCACCACCAATATCAAAACCCACCATACAGCTGGGCCTGAACCTCTCATAAACCCATGACAACCCCTCAACAAGACTCTCCCATGGAGCACGGACACAGGCTATGAAGACTTCACGAGCCCACCATGCAATACGTGCAAGCTTATCCTCAAAGAACCTCCTACCAAGACTCGGCCAAGCCTTAACCCTCACAAGGCTACCAACAACATGCTCACCTAAACCCGAGGAACCCGAGCAACTAGCGAAAGACACCACGGCAGAGACATGCTCCTCAACAC
>JALTZQ010000049.1:0-2408 GCA_027046105.1 Pyrodictiaceae archaeon | reverse complement strand
AACGCGGACACAGCAACTGCGGCAAGCCCGACATCGCCACCACCGCCAAGCCCGCCAACAATAAGCCCGGCCAAAACCTCACCCTAACTTGTCCCCGGTTCTTGGGAGCACTTCTACTCCAAGACTAGTTGCTGCCCTAGCTAGCTTCTTATCAAATGTTGCTAAAGTGGCTCTATACGATGCTGCTGTAACAAGTATTATATAGTCATTGAGTTCTCTCATGCTTGCCTTATGTTCTTCCAGGAGCATTAAAGCCTTCATAATCACGCTAGGAGGCTCACAAACGTCGAGGGTTCCAGGGCATTAAGGTATTCGCCAACTTTATCAGCTACAAATAGTGGGTTCACGCCTGGGCGTAGCATGACCCATATATACTCGTGAACTACTATTGATGGGATAATAATCTCACTAGCCGAGTCTACAAGTTCAACAGCTACGCTGTGTGCCTCGCTGTCCCCAATAGTGTCATACACTAAGACATTAGTATCAAGAAGTAGCCTCCTCGAGGTAGTCTTCGACGATTTTCTCGATCTCTTCAACACTAATTCTCCTCCCCAGCTTTATAGTCTTCTGCCTTCTAGCAAGAGCCCTCTTCGCATCACCCTTATGCTCACCGTATGAAGCCTCCATAAGACCACCTTTACAGACCTCCTTCAAAGAAAGAGTCTTGTATAGGATTCATAGTAGTTGTACTCTCCAGAGCATGTTATGAGCCTTATCTATCTCAATGAAGGAAACATGATAAAAACATGATTAGGTTGAAAGCTCTCTGCAAGCCTTTATGTAGCCTACTCAGAAGCCCTAGTTCAAACCCTCTCCTCTACAAGGCTCAATAGTGCCTGGACTTTATCCCTGACATAGCTGAAGTACTTCTCTAGCGCGCCTACATCTGCGCCCTCAGCTCTGGCTAGCGCGTTTCCTGTAAACGCAGCAGCCCAAGCCTCAACAGCTACTCCACCAACCCTAGTAGCAGCATTAAAGTAGTCCACGAGCCTCTCTGGCAGAGGTTCACCCTCCCCCGCTACTAGAGCCTCAAGAGCCAAGAGCACTGAGCCCCAAACCCTAGAGAAGGCCTCACCATAGTCTCCCTTCTCGGCATAACGCTCTGCATGGGCTAGAGAGTCTCGTGCAGCCTCTAAGAGTATCCCCGGCCTCTCCTCCTCTGGGGCAAGCCGGAGAAGCAAGCGCACAGTAAGAGCTTCCGGTGTAGTACCCTTCTTCTCGGCTTCCTCAACAATAATCTTCCAGAGAGACCCAGGTATGAATTCACGCTCTTCTCCCGTGGGAGAAC
The DNA here is from genome assembly GCA_027046105.1 of Pyrodictiaceae archaeon. The sequence goes on along the minus strand of JALTZQ010000049.1, from coordinate 1,117 downwards.
ACCTCCATACACATAGCTTACATTTCCACATAGACTACTATAACTAATAGAACGATATAAGCCTACCGCACAATGACCTATAAGCACAAAGGAAAAGTTAATTGATTACGCCTAACAAGAAACACCCACGAACTCTTCCTACTCTAAAACACCCACATCCACGCTAGAAACGTTAGGGGTGAAAGACCACCCAAGCATCGTCATTCTCGACATGTTCTTTTCCTCGAAGAGAGCAATCTAAAATAGCCGTTATCAAGGGATCCGACCACGGCCATGCCGAGGGTTATTATTGAGGCTAAACACGCAATCCTATAAGAAAGACGTAGTCTGGAAAGTACATTACAGCAACCATGGTGAAGAATATGGGTGAAATGTAAACCATGCATAACAAGCCCATAATAGTACTAGGATTCTGTTAAGATGGAAAGCAAGCAGTTGACAAGCCGAGAAGCAATCCCTGTCGAGTAGCCCCCAAAGTCATGGCTATACTTCCAGCTTCTTCGCAGCAACATCGCAGCAACAATAGGCCTAGTGTGAGTCACGATCCTCTATCATAAACTCAGCTGCAAGGTTACCCTCTAAAACGCCTATACCCTGCTTCAGCCTCTCCATCTCCCCTCTAAGCCTCTTAGGTATCCTCACACTGATGATAACACTCGTAATACAGCCCCCGTAGACAAGAAGCCGTAGACACTCCTTTAAGGCCTCTCCCATAGAGGAGGAGTAGGTGCGAGAGGAGGGCTAAGTGAGAGCAGTATAGGCACAGCACCTAGCTTAGGTCTCCACATGTACAGCCCATTTCTAGAATTAGCCTATGCAGATCCTCCATGCCTTCCCCCTTGAGGGCCGACACTCTCGGCACTTCTACGCGCCTATTGTACTTGACTAGTGTACGGAGCATGTCCCGTAGCATTTCACTGTAGAGGCTCCGCGACTCCTTTAGTGCTCTAGCCAGCCTGCCATAGTCTCGTGTGAAGTCTCCCGTCAAGTCGAGGTCTGGAGCCAAGTCAACCTTGTTTAGCACGGGGGCGGTCTCGACTCCTAAGCGTAGTTGGACAGCTGTAGCCATGACTAGGAGGAACCCATAATCTGCAGGATCCCTCACTACTGAGGCGTC
>JALTZQ010000048.1 GCA_027046105.1 Pyrodictiaceae archaeon | reverse complement strand
GAAATACAATGGGAGAGCTTACCTATTCGGTTCAAGGATTAAAGGGGAAGCACTACCATCAAGTGACGTTGACGTACTCCTAGTCATCCCAGACAACGTGGACAGACTCCAAGTGCTCCATAAAGCCCGAAGACTCGTACCCAATACACTCATAGAAATCCACGTCCTAAACGAAAACGATGTAGAAGTCTTTGCAAAACTAGTAAAAGAACTCAAGCCCATATAACGAGTTGGACCAGAAATAGAAGCTGGTAATACTTGGCCGTACAAGCTAAGCTCTCCAGGCACAACCCTTAATGGTGTAGTGGTGGACTCAGATTGACAGTCCCTCCCCAGAAGCTCCTAGACGAGTACCTTAAACCTAGAAAGCGTAGAAAGCACCGAGGTATGACAGGAGGAGTTTCAACGAATTCGGGCCCCGGCTTTTAGCCCTTTAAACCTCCCCTAGTGAATTGAGAGCCCACCCATAGACCCCTCGAGCTGTCTCTTGGCGCCGGATTTTTATGCTATGCTCCTTTTAGACCTATGTGGTGTCTAGTAGAATATGCGTGAAGAGGTCTCCATGTGGCTTCGAGCTGCTGAAGACGATTTGGAGGATGCCCGTATACTGCTAGAGGCGGGAAGATATGCTGGTGCAGCTTTCCATGCGCATCAAGCTGTAGAGAAGGCTCTTAAAGCGGCGATTATTGCGTTAAGGGGTGAGGTTCCTCCACGAATTCATAATCTTTTAAGGCTCGCTGAAATACTTGGTGTAGATGATGAGAAAATACTTGAGGCACTACGTAGACTAAATCCTCATTATCGGGTGGCCAGGTACCCGGATGCAGCTAATGGTGTACCTATGGAGGTGTATTCTAGGCCTATAGCTTCCGAGCTTTTAGAGCTGGCTAGGAGTGTAGTGGATTGGGTGAGGGAGAGATTGTCGTCAAATTGAGCCGTGTTATTGAGGAGTTGAGGGGTTTCGCTGATAGGGTTTCTAGAGTGCTGGGGTTGAGATCGCTAGTTGTTTTTGGTAGTTATGCTCGTGGAGAAGCGTTAAGGGATAGTGATGTGGATGTGATTGTGGTTGCTGAGGCTTTTAGGGGTCTTTACTTCTATGAGCGGGAATACATGGTCCACAGGCTTTATCGTGGCAGTTTACCGTTAGAGCCTTGGTGTTATACGCCGGAGGAAGTAGTGGAGTCTTTGGAGCAAAGACCTAGACTAGATATCGTTGATGCTGTTGACTATGGGGTTGTAGTTTATGATGATGGTTTTTGGGAGGAGTTGAGGAGCAGGTATCGTGGTAGATATCGTAGAACGTGGTATGGTGGGCTAAAAATAGGTTAAGGCTCTTCTTCATCTCCTCTGCTGGCTATGCTTCAGTTCCTCAACTGCTTTCTTGACTGCCTCGACTGCTTCGGGGTCTTCGAGGGTAGTTACATCGCCTATTGGTTGGCCCCTTAGTAGTGCTATCATGATCCTCCTCATTATCTTGCCGCTACGCGTCTTGGGGAGTTTGGGTACGAATAGTATCCTCGCTGGTATAGCTATTGGGCCTATCAGCTTCCTAACAACCTGCTTCAATTCCTCCTCCAGTTTTGGGCTCGGCTCATAACCCTCCCTCAACACCACGAAAGCCACTGGTACCTCACCTTTAACCGGATCTGGCGCACCCACCACAGCCGCCTCACTAACCGCTGGATGAGACACTATTGCATCCTCGAGCTCAATAGTGCCTAGTCTATGGCCTGCAACATTTAGTACTTCATCAGCTCTACCAAGGAGCCAGAAATAGCCATCCCTATCCCTTACAGCATAGTCCGCCGGGTAGTAGATCCAGAGGTTCTCCTCTGGCCTACTAAACCTCGACCAGTATGTCCTAACATACCTTTCTGGATCACCCCAAATACCCATCAACATACCCGGCCAAGGCTTCTTGACAACGAGTAAACCCTTCTGCCCAGGCTCGGCAGGTTTACCCTCCGGTGTAAAGACGTCAGCCTCTATACCTGGTAATGGATAAGTTGCGCTACCAGGCTTAAGAGGGACAAGTGCTATACCCGGTGCAGGCGATATCATTGCTGCACCAGTCTCAGTCTGCCACCACGTGTCAACGATAGCTGCTTTCCCAGCACCAACCTTCTCATAATACCATTTCCACACTTCAGGGTTTATCGGCTCACCAACCGTACCAAGCAGCCTAAGAGACGAGAGATCGTGCTCCTCAATCCATTTATCACCATAACGTCTTAGCATTCTCAGCATTGTCGGACTCGTATAGAAAATGGTCACACTATACTTCTCTATCATCGCCCAGACACGATCCGGCCTAGGATAATCCGGGGCCCCCTCATACATAACCTGTGTAACACCATGCATCAACGGGCCATAGACTATGTATGTATGGCCAGTTATCCATCCTATATCAGCTGCACACCAGAAAACATCCCCCCATCTAGGATCCCAGTTCCACCGAAACACGTGGTAAACATACGTCATGTAGCCCCCTACACTATGCATTATACCCTTAGGCCTACCAGTAGTACCACTCGTATAGAGTATGAAGAGGACATCGTCTGCTCTCCTAGGCTCCGGCTTAACATACGCCTTCTCCGGTGCCTCCCCCAACAACTCGTGGTACCAGTAGTCACGGCCACTAACCATCTTAACGTCTATACCAGCACGCTTAACAACAATAACCTTCTCAACCCTAACACCTTGATCAGCAGCTATCTTGACGGCCTCATCAGCAGCCTTCTTAAGCTCTACAATCCTACCACGACGGTAAAAGCCATCAGCAGTTATCAATACCCTAGCCCTAGCATCCACAATTCTATCAGCAAGCGCTGCTGCACTAAACCCCGAGAAAACCACGCTGTGGATCCCACCAATCCTAGTAACAGCTAGCATCGACACGGGGAGCTCTGGTATCATTGGCAAGTAGATAGTAACGGTATCACCAGGCTTAACACCAATAAACTCTCTCAACACCCATGCAAACCTGTTAACCTCCCTATAGAGGTCACGATACGTTATGACACGGGTATCGCCGGGTTCACCCTCCCAGTAATAGGCAACCCTATCCCAGACACTAGTACCAGCCCACTTATCAAGAGCATTAATGTTAACGTTTGTTACACCACCCTTAAACCACCTATAGAAGGGTGGATTAGAGTCATCGAGAACTTGATCCCAGTACCTTAGCCAAACCAGTTCACGAGCCCTCTCATCCCAGAACCTCTCAATGTCCTCTATGCTCCTCCTATAGTAGTCGAGGTAAGCCTCCTTGGAAGGATAATAGTACTCCTCGTAGGGGAGAGGCTCCTGGATAGAAGACATAGAGTAGGCCACCCACAACATTCACCACTGTTGTAGTGTTTACCCACTACTAAAACATTACTAACCACCCACTATGCCAAAATCATACATACAGTCCTAGCCACAACGACAACAAAGAGCACAAGCATAGAACCCTCACTGAACGACTCTACAGAAGAAACAAGAATGCAAGAACCACTACGCATAAGTTGCGAACTCCTGCGAACCCAGCATTGCAACCGGCGGGTAGGGCACTAGGGTTCAGGAATTAGAAGCTTGTTGCCTCTTTCCCTAGTAGAGCCCTTTCTTAACGTCATCTATGGTAGCTTGATGCTTGTCCTTGTCCTCGTGAGCCCTTTCTTCTTTAACTCCATGTATGCATCTAGCAATGCCTTGAACCGAGGCCCCTCATACAGTACTATTCCCTCTTCGAGTGCATCCACTATTATCGGGTTACCCCTAAAAAGCATCCCCATGGCCTCCCTAAAGGTGTACGGGTGAGGCTCTACTCCAACAGGGAGGTCTGAGAGGAGCTCCAGCACCCGGGCTATCCTATCCAAGTACTTCTCCTTGAACTCCGCCACTACTAGTATATCATAGTCGCTCCAAGGACCCCAATCGCCACGAGCCCTAGATCCAAAGAGTATTATGGCATCCACTCCCCGTAGACCCCTAACAAGCCTCTCCACTACCTCTCCAAGGATACTATGGTCTAATCGTTTCCTTGCCAACCTACTCCGTGGGTTCACCAATCCTTTTCACCACGAACCCTATGATCCGCTTAGCCGCTTCTAAGGCGCGCTCCGCTGTCTCCCTATCATAGGCTTCATGTGGAGTCCCCTCTGGGAGAGCATTAGGGTAACGGGATGGTATATAGTGTCTATCGAGCTCCCTAGCATCCACGAGGAGCCTCTCCTCATAAATCCCCGTAGCCTCAAAGTATCGCTGGAGAAGCACCCGCACACTATGCCCCCACGGAGCCTCATTAATACTATAGAGGAGTGCTTTCACCGCCTTCTCTGCTGCCTGTTGAGCATAGAAGGCAGCCGAGTTATACCTTCCCTCCCGTAGGAGAATCTCGGCAGTCTCAAGATCCCACAATGCTTCGCTAAGCCACCTTTTAGCCTCACCCCTCAACCACTAAACCCCGCCCCTAGAACAGTAGTGATGTGATATAGTCTACTACTTTTATCCTCCAACCCCTTGAGGCTCCTGAGATCCTTCGGCAAATACATGGCATAGTTGGTAGTAATCTAGTGGTGTGATTCCAGTATGGCGTCGAGTACTTTATCGTGGGATCCAAAGACCTCGTAGAAGGAGTCATGGTATCTCTCTACGATTCTCCGGAGAAGACCCGATAGCTTAGAGTCTATGTCGGGTGTTGCAAGGTTTAATGGGTAGGGTTCATAGTAGTCGTCTCCACGTATTAGTGCTGATGAGAAGTGCCATAGGGTCTTTAGTGCCTTCCTCCCCGACACCTTTTCCATGCTTAAGCCGGTGGATACTAGTGAGCAGTGTATAAGGTATATCGCGTCGACCACGGCTTCACCGGTGAGCCTCCATCTACGATCCAAGTCGAGAATGTAGTAGCCATGCCTAGTTACATCATCGGGTTCCATCTCCATGGAGGTGTAGCGTGCCAGCGCCCTCGGGTCGTAGACGAGGACACGGGTACCACCCAAAACCCTTACACGACCACTACCATCCACACCAACCACGGTATTCTCCGTCGAATAGGGAGCATAGCCCCTAATCGTGGCTAGCGCCGCCAAAGTACTCTTACCACCATGAGGATACCCTAAGACCAGAACAGCCCTCCCATCACCCCTAGGTATAGCCACCGTATCGGTAAACAATACAAGGCCATGCCTAGAATACTCGCGAGCAGCAACCTGGAGCATAAAGAAGACGGGTTGCTCAAGCCTATAGGGCTCGGGAAGCCCCGACACAATACGGTAATAGTCCCTCTCACCACCC
>JALTZQ010000047.1 GCA_027046105.1 Pyrodictiaceae archaeon | reverse complement strand
CTATTATATTTGTGCATTTTCTATGCTAATCACTAATGTTGTCTTCGTACTCGTGTATTTTATAAGGGTATCATAGTGTAATGTTCGCTGGGGTTGGGAAGCTACGCCTACCGGGACGAGTATTATCCTGATTGCTTAATGGCGGTCCGCCATGGCTGGGGAGGTTAATGTTGGTAGGATGGAGGTTAGGGATGGGGAGGGTCTTCGTAGGTTAGCTGAGTATTCGCTTATGGAGCGTCCTCGTGTGTTTGTGCAGGTTCTTGAGGAGGAGGGTGGTCGTCGGTATTATCGTGTTTCTGAGCCTAGTCTTGATGATACTGGTTGGAGGGTTTATCGTAGGCTTTTGACGCTTATTCTTGGTGATAGTAGGCTTCTTCGTAGGTTTTCTGGGCTTGAGTATCTTGATGATGGTATTGCTGAGGCTTTTCCGTTGGCTCAGCGGTTTGTGAGGCGTGCTTATCCTAAGAAGCTTGTACGTAGTAGGGAGTTTGTTGAGGAGGTCTCGCTGGCTATTGCCTACTATGTTGCTCGTGACCTTGTTGGTTATGGGCGTATTGATCCTCTTATTCGTGACCCTCATATCGAGGATATTACTTGTGATGGGTTGAACATTCCCGTGTTTGTGTTTCATAACGAGTTTGAATGGCTTACCACGAATATTGTGTTTAACTCGCGTGAGGAGCTTGAACGTGTTGTTATGAAGCTTGGTCTTCGTAGTGGCCAGGAGCCCTCTATTGCGACACCTGTTGTTGAGGGTGTTCTTCGGCCGGAGGGCTACCGTGTACATATTGTGTTGGATGTTGTTTCTAGGCGTGGTCATACGTTTACTATTCGTAAGTTCCGTGCTGAGCCTTATACTGTTGTTGAGCTTATTCGTAGGCGTACTCTTGATCCTCTTGTTGCCGCGTATCTATGGATGGCTGTCCAGTATAAGCAGGGTGTGATCATTTATGGGCCTACTGGTTCTGGGAAGACTACATTGCTTAATGCTCTTGCTATGTTGCTGCCCCCGGAGTATAAGATTGTGACTGCTGAGGATACTCCAGAGATTAACCTTCCGTTTCACGAGAACTGGGTTGCTATGGTTACGAGGCTTGCCCGGTCGGAGTACGTGCAGAATGTTACTTTGCAGGCTCAGGTTGAGTCAGCGCTTCGCCAGCGCCCGGACGTGATTATTCTTGGTGAGATTCGTTCTAGGGAGGCTTACGCGTTTTTCCAGGCACTTTCTACGGGTCATGGCGGGCTTACGACTATTCATGCGGAGAACGCTGATGTGTTGATTAGGAGGCTTTCGTCTCCACCTATGAATGTTCCTCGTAGCCTTATTGCGGCTGCTAGGGTGTTTGTGCGTATATTGAGGCTTGAGTATAAGGGGCAGGTTGTGAGGAAGGTTATGGTTATTGATGAGGCTGTTGAGTACCGGCCAGAGACTGACGAGATTGTGCTTCAGCCTAGGATAAAGTGGCGCCGTGACGACGATATATGGTACTTTATTGGTAGGAAGAGTGCTTTGCTGGATGCTATTGCCGAGTATACTCTTATGGGTACGGAGGAGGTTGTTGAGGATCTTGAGAGGAGGGCTACTGTTCTTAAGTGGGCTGCTCAGCGTAATCTCGATATCGTCTCGTTGCACGAGGTTGTACGTAGGTATATGAGGGACCCGATGAGTGTGTATGAGAAGGCTTTGCGGGAGGCTGGCCCCTATACGCCAATAGTCATGTCATCGTAGCCTTGTAACGTGGGGTGCTTGTGGGCTGTGGCTCAGCAGAGTAGGGCTCGGAACAATACCGGTAGGAGGACTGAGAGTGTTAGTGAGGAGCCGTTACTGGTTACTCGTATGCTTCAGGAGGAGGCTCGCGGCCTCTTCTGTAGATTCGTTGCATCATTGAATCCTGCTTTTCCAATGATTGTTCTTGGCTCGGGTATTGCAAGGTCTTTTCAAGGCTATTGTAGGGGTGTTGAGCTAGCAGGGTATGCTATTACTGCTGGGGTGGCTATTGTCTATGGGTTCTTAGCCTATTTCGTGCTTGGTGCTCCATTGTTGTTTGTGGTTGTCTCATCACTTACCGTTGCACTAGCTATAGTCTTGCCGTTGTTCTTGGCTTTGGCCTATGGTCTTCCCGTGGCTGCTTATAATAGTCGTGGCTCGAGGTTGGAGGCCAAGTTCCTGGTTTTTGCTATGGCTGTTTCAACTCTCTTAGCTGGGGGTGCTAAGGTTACGGAGGCTCTTATGACTGTTGCACGTGAGTTTCGTGAGGAGTTGGCAGAGTTCACTATTGAGCTTGACTATGTTGCGTCTAATCTTGGGCTTGGCCGTAACCCGGACATTGTCTTGGAGGAGGCCGCAAGGTTGACGCCAAGTATTAGTTTGAAGAATCTTTTCTCGGGTTTGGCTAAGGCTGTGCGTACGGGTACCCAGCCTTTAACTGTGGTTGAAGAGATTGTCGAGATTTATTTGTCGAATTACGAGCTGCTTATTGATAAGGCTACTACGTCTCTAGGAGCTGTTTTCGAGGCTTTCGTCTCCATTGCCCTCCTTGTACCAGTTATCCTTGGTATAATGGGTTTGCTTTTTGCTATCTTCCCGCTTGCTGGTATAGGGTTTGAGCCAATGATGTCTCTGGTTACGTTTATTCTCGTCCCTATCGTGTCTGCTGCTGTAATAGTTGTTGCTGATACGATTATGTCTAAGCTGCGGCTCTAGGCGTGGATTGTTTTGGACGCTATACTGTAGGCTGTGCCTGCAGCCTCGATAACTAGCTCGGCTCGTAGGGGGCTACCAGCATGGTGTGCTGTTTTACTTAGTAGTTCAAGGGCTTCCTGATGGTATTGTAGCTGGTCGTAGCATGGCAAGTGTATTTCTAGGGGTATTTCGAGGATTGGTTGTTGCTGTTTCGCTGCCAGTATTGCTGCTTCTGTGTAGCTTGGATCCCAGCTGAGGATCGCTTCTACCGCTTTTTTAGCCTTGGTTACTGGGATTCTTGCCACCCATAGCGTTCTCGCAAAGACATTGCTGGGAAGTAGCCCCATGTATGCTTGTGGGCTAGGTTCTGCTCCGATCATGCGCGCTACTTCAATGAGTAATCCGGGGTCGAGTGGTAGTGGGCATCTGGGTGGCTGTATCCCCTTGACTAGCCATTCTCCGCGGAGACGTGCATTGTTCTTGTTGAGGGTCTTGTAGGCTTTTTCGAGTACTATCGCTGCTTTCTCGAGCCCCTGTGCTTCAACGGTGATCTCCCATTCATGGATGCTTTCAGCTGTCCTTAGGAGGGCTAGTATGCTGTTTGTGATGGCCTCAGCTTCTCTTCTTGATAAGCCATTGACCATGGCTAGCCTTTCGACAATTGCTCTGGATGGTGTAGGGGCTTCTAGGACTAGTAGGCAACGCCTACATGTAGGCCGTATTGCTTCTAGAACAGCTTTCCCGCGGCCACCCGCTACTTCTAGGGACCATACCTCGCCGACGAGGCCTGCTGTGCTTGCACCACAGAACCAACAGTTGCGGGTAGTGAGTGTGCCAATGACTTCTCTCATCCATTCGAGTATGGAGAGGTCTAGGCCTAGGGCTTCAGCAGCATACCATTCTAGTAATGCTATGCGTTGAAAGGATATACCGCGTAGGCTGCGAGGTAGTGGGGTGGGGCATAGGCGGAGGCCAGTACAGATACGCCTGGTACTATAGTGGTTCAATGTATGTTGTCCCAGTAGGGATTGTAGTGGCTAAAGCATCCTAACTAGATTCTTTACGCACCGCCTCACGTCTCGCTCCTTGGTGGCCTTAACGGTGTTAAACCTTTACCGACTTGACGGCGTGGCCTATTAGTGGGTCTGCTAGCTGGTACTCTTCACCCATTTTGGCTATGAAGCTATAGTCTTGTAGTTCCCTCAAGTACCTCGTGTATTGCGCGTTATTGAGTCTCCTAGCTATAGCTGTCTCCAGACAAGTCTTTAGCTCACTCCACCGCATTGGTTTTAGCGATAGGCATTTAAGGATTGCAAGGTAGCGCGTACGCGCCTGCTGTCGTGGGGCTAGGAATCTCTCTAGCTCGACTCGTACGAGTGCTGATCCTTCTTCCAGTGTTCTCTTTAGTGCCTCCTTATGGCTACGTGTGTTATATGCTTGGTAGCCATAGTAAGTTAGCCAGCCAGGTATGCCATCAAGTTCTTTAACAGCTTCCTCCATGTAGGTTCTTGGCCAACTCATACCTAACTCTGAAAAGCCCCTTTCAAGAAACTCTACTGACTTGTCGTGATCAAGTCTCTTCATTGATACTTCGAGGTATGGGCGGCCATAGAGGGGGGCTGTTGGTTTCCTCTTCCCTAGTAGCTTGTCGAGGAGGCCTACTTCGGAGCCTGCAAGAACTAGTTTAAGGTCGCGGTGATAGTCGTAGATGTGTGCCAGGAGCTTATCAAACCCTTTTACAACTGTGAATTCTTGTGCCTCATCGAATACTAGGACTAGTTTCTCACCAGCTTCTTCAGCGACATTGCCAAGGGCCTCCATGAGCTCTATTAGGGCTTGTGGTTTCTTCTCCCTAAACCTAATACTAATACCAGCAACTGAGACCCCTTCTATCCTCTTAACAAGCTTGGATAGCACTGAACTGGGGCCACCCATACGTTCCAGTAACGTAGCAACACCAGATGCAATGACGTTGTAGACTGTATCCACTGTAAGCTCAGGGACAGCCCTTGCATCAAATAACGCATAGAAGCGTTGCCCTGCAAGACGTAGTCCAACTCGTATAAGTGATGACTTACCTATCCTGCGGACACCCTTTACAACAATCATCCTGGTAACGTTGTCTCTGAGACCACGTGTAAACATTTCGAGCTCGGCCTCGTAGTTAAAGAACTCGGAGGGATCCTCCTTAACACCGAGACGAAACAGCAACCTCCAGGTTACACCCCCCGTAACCTGGTTACACCCCCTGCAACATATATCCTCCTTAACACTGAGTGGGGAAGGCGCACAATAGACGATATGACGCTATATGAGCGGTATAGGGGTAGGGCTTGTAGGGTGGCGGGAGTTGTGTTGGCTTCTCCTCTGCCCAGGTAGAGGTCTTGGTGCCCAGGTTGCCGAGCTTGTTAACAGTCTTTACATGGTTGATGGTCTTGCCGACTACTATGCTAGCGTTAGTGGTAGTGAGGTTGACACGTTATGGTTTAGTGATCCAAGGTATGAGGCTATGGAGGCTGCAGGGGTTGTAACAAGTGGCCGCCGCTTACTTGGGTTTGGCTGGGCATGGTCTACCAGTGAACGTGGACAAGGCTATCTTCGTCTAATTGTTGAGCCTCGGTTGCCTCGAAGCGAGGCTCTCATGGTGGCTTCACAGCTCTTGGGATGGGCAAGATGGGTTTTAATATATTGGGAGGAAGCTGTTGGAGTAGTAGAGCTGAGGCTTGGGCCACACTACGGCTACAT
>JALTZQ010000046.1 GCA_027046105.1 Pyrodictiaceae archaeon | reverse complement strand
GGGGAGGGCGAGCCCCCGGCCCTTCCCGCGCGGAACCCCTTTGGGCTTCGAAGAGGCGTTGGAGAGGGTTTGTGGCTTCTGGCTGCTCTCCAGGGTTTACTGTGGTTTAAGGCTGAGCCTCATTTTCGTTTTGGGTTTCACCTTGCCGGTTTTCCTCCAATCACCTGTTAGCGTGGTCTTTTTTCCACGTCTCTTCTGGATGTAGTTGTAGAGGGCCAATGCTGCTTTAGCTGCCTCACCAGCTGATATTACTGCTTGTTTGAATGGTATGTCTGTTACGTCTCCTGCAGCGAATAGTCCTGGAGTCTTTGTTGCCCCGACCTTGTCTATGATTATTTCTCCCTTTTCGTTGAGGTCTACGAGGTGTTTAACGAAGTCTGTCTTTGCTTCATAGCCTAGCTCAACAAAAACACCGTCAATCCTTAGTTTCTTTTCTTCACCAGTTTTCTTGTCACGCACTACTAGTGATGTGACGCGTTTGCCATCTCCTTCGACACGTACTGGTTCATGCATTTCCAGTATTACGACATTGCTACGGTTCTTTATCCTTTCAACAAGATCTGGGTCCCCATAAATCCTTGTAGGGGTTACATAGTATACCTTAGGGCACAACTCTGCTAGCATAGTAACAGCCTCAAGTCCTTGATCACCTACGCCCACAACCGCTGTTACCCTGCCCCGATATAGGGGGCCATCACAGATTGTACAATAGCTTACTCCGCGCCCATCATAGTCGTCTTCACCGGGTACTCCCATCCTCTTAGGAGTCTTGCCAAAGGCCAATAATACTGCTTCAGCCTGATAGGTCTTACCTCTCCTTGTCCGTACAAGGAATGATCCGTCTTCAAGTTTTTGTATCTCCACGACCTCATCGCCATATCTTAGTTTTGCACCGAAGGTTCTAGCTTGACGCTCAACCTGCATGGCAAGATCTAAACCCTTTACTGCTTCTATGCCAGGATAGTTTTCTATAACGGTTGCTTGGAGTAGTTGTCCACCTAAGTCCTTACTCACAACTAGCACGTCAAGGCCCTGCCTAGCTAGGTAGAGGGCAGCTGTTAACCCTGCTATACCCGCACCAACAATTATCACGTCATGCTTTTCTGGTTCAGCCATGTATAGTCACCCCACAAGTCTTAAGCTACTGCTATGAAGTAGGGGATTAGGAGCACTACTCATGGGTTTAATGAGTTTTCCTCACTACTATTATCCATATATGCGTTTGCAGTGTACTAAACGTGGACTAACTAGACAAACAACATACAGGTTAGAAGGGGATACCCTGCTCACGTAGCCACTCAGCAGCCTCTAGTGCATGGTATGTTATTATTATGTCAGCACCTGCCCTCCTTATAGCCGTGAGTACTTCAAGGACAACTATTCGCTCGTCAACCCATCCCTTCTCTGCGGCTGCTTTAACCATGCTGTACTCACCACTGACGTTATATGCTGCTAGTGGTTTGTAGGGAAATGCCTCCTTTACAACACGTATTACGTCGAGATAGGCAAGTGCAGGCTTAACCATTAATATATCAGCACCCTCCTCAACATCGAGGAGCGCCTCCAATACCGCTTCTCGAGCATTTCTTGGATCCATTTGATAGCTGCGCCGATCTCCGAAGCGAGGGGCTGAATCCATTGTATCGCGGAAGGGGCCATAGAAGCCACTTGCATACTTTACCGCATAGCTCATTATGCCAACGTCCGTATAGCCTTCACGGTCAAGGGCTTCACGTATCGCCTTAACCATTCCATCCATCATCCCGCTTGGCGCAACGAAATCCGCCCCAGCTTCTGCGTGGCTAACTGCTATACGCGCTATAACCTTCAATGTAGAATCATTGTCTATAACACGATACTTTCTACCAGCTACTTCCCTCTCTACAGGAAGCCCGCAATGACCGTGATCGGTGTACCCGCATATACAGACATCGGTGAATACGACTACTTCGTCGCCATATTCTTTCTTAACAAGTTTTACGGCACGTTGTACAACACCGTTAGGGTCGTAGCCTGGACTACCCTCATAGTCCTTTGACTCAGGTGTAGGTATACCGAAGAAGAGGAAGGCACGTATACCTAGATCTAGTGCTCGAGAAATGAGATCAAGTAGTGGCTTCGCAACGGGATAGCGGTATTGGCCTGGCATTGAGGAGAGAGGTTCTGGCGACTCTATACCTTCCTTGACAAAAACTGGGTATATCATGTTTGATGGCGATAGTAGTGTCTCTGCAACTAGACTCCTTAGCGCAGGGCTCCTCCTAAGTCTACGAGGCCTCGTAGATGGGTAGACGGGCAACTATTTGCCCCCGAAAGGATAGGATGATACTCCGTGGTACTTGTGGCTACCTCTCGCGTGCTCTTGCAAGCTTCTTACTATACTCTCTCGAGTAGTATTCAGCTACGCGTTCCGGGATAACACTGTCACCACGTTCCATTGAATCACGCATTAAGAGAATTAGTGGTCGTGTAGTTTTCTTTGTGAGGCTCCATGCAAGAGCACGTACAATCTCCATAGCAGCACCATCAATCCCGTGTTTACGTAGCATTGTCTCTGCTTCGGAAACCTCCTCCTCTAACACGTGATTGACGTACTTCATAACCTCCTCAATGTACTGGTCAGCCATGCGTCGTCTAAGTATTTTGAGGAAGCCAACCAACTCCTCCTCAATGATTGCTTCAACACGTCTAGCCTCATATTCACGGAACTCGACCATGCGCTTAGCATATGCAGCTACATCTTCAAATCCCTTGTAAACGATACTGGGAGGTATCGGCTCCTCCACTGCAGGCTTAGTCGAGATATCTACTATGACTAGCCTTCTTTCAATACGCTCTAGAATGCTGTGTTTAATCAATGGCTTATCGACGGTTATCGCTATGAGAACTACATCTACTTCGTTGAGTATTCTTGGAATAGCGTCTAGGCTTACCGGTTCACCACCAACCTCTTCAGCTAACCGGCGCGCTTTCTCGAGGCTACGATTAGCTATTATTAGCCTTGAAGGCTTATACTTTGACGCAACAAGTCTAGCCATGACCGTTCCAGCTTCACCAGCACCTACAACCATTACAGCTTTGCCACGTAGACTACCCGTTACACTATTTGCCAAAGATACTGCTGCCGTAGGGAACCCGACATTGCCACGAGCTATGCCTGTCTCAGTGCGTGCTCTTCTCCCAGCTTTCATTGCTTGGTGGAAGAGTATTCCTAGTACTTTTTCCGCGTAAGCTTTGCTCCGTGCATACTCATACGCGTTCCATACTTGCCCAAGTATCTCTGGCTCACCAATAATCATTGATTCAAGGCCCGCGGCTACACGTAGCAAGTGACGTGCCGCGTCAAGTCCTTTCCTAACGTGTACAGCTTCTGGGGGAACACCATTGTTTACGAGGAACTTCTTAGCCGCTACTACTGCTGGTTCCTCGAAGCCCTCCCTAACTAGTATGTAGACCTCAAACCTGTTACAAGTAGCTAATACCACAAGCTCACGAGTATAAGGGTAGATCTCCTCATAAGCCTCGTCAACCTTACGTTCTAGTACAGCAAGGACTCGCAATGGAACTGCATGATAGTCAACGCCAATCTCATAGATGTCAGCGACTATCTTGTCCACCAAGAATCTGTGCCCATTGAGAGAGTGGAATACACATGTTGGCCTAATTTATTTGTCCCCCAGGAAATCTCCAGGACCAGGCTAACAGAAACGCTCTTCTAGCGTACAAGACAGCATCTGTTAAGCGGTGCACGTATTTACCACCGATACCATTGCCTAGCCTGCCGGGACCCCAAGCATGGAGAGGACCATTATGAGGATTAGCCTCAGCGACGTGGTGGATTTAGACTATGAGAAAGTTGCAAAAGAACTTGCCAACTACATACATAATGTAGTGGTCTCCTCTAGTGCACGTGGTGTTGTTGTTGGTGTAAGTGGTGGAGTAGATTCCGCCACAACACTGGCCTTGGCCGTCAAAGCTCTCGGAGCCTCACGAGTGCACGCACTTGTAATGCCCGATTCCCGCACAACACCTCGACAAGACGTTGAGGACGCTATTAAGCTTGTTGAGCAATATGGGGTTAGCCACGATGTCATTGAGATAGATCGCATTGTGGACGCATTTATGGCTGCACCATGGAAGGGTGATGAGAAAAGTATTGGTAATATACGTGCACGAGTACGCATGACGCTATTATACTACTATGCTAATGCACACGGTTACCTAGTTCTAGGAACTGGTGATAGAAGTGAGTTCCTAATAGGCTATTTCACCAAGTATGGTGATGGAGCCGCTGATGTCTACCCCATTAGCGTCCTATACAAGACACAGGTTAGGAGACTAGCCAAGTACCTAGGGGTACCAGACCATATCGCGTACAAGCCGAGTTCTCCAAGACTATGGCCTGGCCACATGGCCGAGAAAGAGCTAGGCCTGACATATGAGCAAATAGACTTAGCCTTGTTTGCGCTTTTCGACCTAGGCCTCAAAGTCGATGAAGCCTCTAGAGCAACAGGCCTTGATACCAGCATACTACAGCGTGTACTGGAGATGCATGAGAAGACTAGGCATAAACGTACATGCTTTAGTGCACCTAGTCTAGACATTGTAAGGGCTCACTGGAAGGGGTTTGCGAGAGTAAGAGAGGAGATGTGAGGATCAATGCCCATAGACTGGAGCTTCCTTTCGCAATTCAAGCCATACCAGCTCAATGATTATCCACCAGGTGCTGTACGCTTAGACCTCAATGAGTCACCCTATCCACCACCCCACGAGGTTGTTATCGCCATTTTAGAAGAGGCGCGTAAGGCTAATCGGTACCCAGAGCCAAGACTCTATAGTGAATTACAGGAGGCAATAGCGGAATATGTGGGCGTTGAGCCGTATGAGGTAGTGGTGGTGGCTGGTGGGGATTCTGGCATAGAGAGACTATTCATACTACCAACAAAGAATGATCGAAACCTTGTTTTATTGGAGCCTAGCTTCTCTATGTTCAACTTCTACGCCAAGCTTTTTTCATGGAACGTGAGACGCGTTCCAATACGGGAATGCGGTAATGAATGGTGTGTCCCCAGCAAGCTGCTACTGGATGCCGCTTCAGATGCCTCAATGGTTGTTGTTGATCAACCGAATAATCCCACGGGTTCAGCCCTTCTCAGTATCGATGTTTTAGAGGAAACTGCACGAAAGACCAGCCTCCTAGTAATTGATGAAGCTTACCACGAGTTCTATGGCAAGAGCCATGTAAATCTATTGGCGGAAGGCAACGTAGTCCTAATACGGACCTTTAGTAAGGCTTTTTCACTAGCTGGGCTACGTTTAGGCTACCTAATAGCTCCACGCCATATAGCAAATAGTCTACGTGCACTACTTCCGCCTTTCAATGTAGCACGTACTAGCCTAGCTGCAGGCTTAGCTGCTCTAAGGCTAAAAGAGTACTCGCGTAGAATAGTGGATGCTATCATTAGGGAACGTGAGAGACTGAGAAAAGCCCTATCATCAAGAGGGATGAAGCCTTATCGAAGCTATACTAATTTCCTCCTAGTCAACACCAGGATAGAGGGCATTGCCGAAAGGCTTGCCAAAAAGAAAGTCTACGTTAGGAAAGTACCCTTTGGCTCAACATGGATGCGTATAACTACGGGGACACCAAGTGACACCGAGCTATTATTGCAAGCGCTGGATCAGATCACGAAAGCTACACAGCTCCGCACCAGCTAGAAGGGTTAATATTAAAGACCCTGCACTGCGAGTCCGCAGCGTAGAAGTCCCCGCTGCAGGGATAACGGGTGGAGGGCATGTACGTTCACCTCGATACCAACAAGAGGGCTAGATAGCCGTATAGTCAAGATAGCTGTGCCCAGTAAGGGAAGACTTAGGGATCCCGCACTACGTCTTCTCGAGTCCTGCGGGCTAGACCCCCTCTACAGTATTGAGGATCAACGCATTCTCGTAGCTCCAACAAGCCGCGAAGGCGTATACCTTGTGTTTGCTAGGCCAGAGGATATACCATGGATTGTTGCTAGTGGTGCTGCTGAACTTGGAATTACTGGTTACGACTATATAGTCGAGTCTGGCGCTGGAGTAGAAGTTGTAGAGGATCTTGGCTTTGGTAAATCAAGACTTGTTGTTGCTGCACCTGTTGAGTCCGGTATAAGTGATCCTAGAGAACTTGATGGTGCACGTGTTGCAACAAAGTATGTCAATATAGCCACGAAGTTCTTCAGTAGACTCAACGTCAACGTAGAGGTTTTCAAGATTAGTGGTGCTGCAGAGGTAATGCCCAGACTTGGCGTCGCTGATGCTATAGTGGACGTTGTCTCTACCGGTACAACACTGATGCTTCACGGCCTAAGACCTATCACAACCATCCTCGAGTCATCTGCTAGGTTAATACGCGCACCACGTATCGCGGAAAACAAAAAGGCTGTAGTGGATGAGATCACCGACTCCATAAGGGCTGTTGTTCGTGGTAGGAGCCATAGACTACTAATGATGAATGTCCCAGATAGCGTCTTACGCGACGTATTATCTGTCTTACCATCAATGAGTGGACCCATGATAGCTAGGATAGAGGCTAAGGAGCCAATGTGGGAAGTCATAACCGCTGTGCCAGTAGAGGAGCTAGAGAGGGTAGTCATGGAGGCGAAGAAGAAGGGTGCCATGGATATTGTTGTTTTAAGAATGGAGAGAGTGGTGCCTTAACATGACCTTCACGTTATTTCCGTCGATAGACATAGAGAAGGGTATTGCTGTCAAACGTATACGAGGCCAGCAGGGCACTGGATTAGTGCTTGGCGATCCTCTTAAACTTGCTGGTTGGCTAGTGGAGGAGGGTGCTAAGTGGATACATGTGGTAGACCTAGATGGTGCAGTAACTGGGAAGCCAGTTAATTTAGTCATTGCTAGAGCAATCAGGAATGAGTATGGTGTACATGTACAGTATGGTGGCGGTATAAGGGATGTAGACTCTGCACTTAAGGCGTTTGAATACGGTGTTGATAGAGTCGTTGTCGGCTCCTTATGGATAAAGGATCCAGCATACTTTGAGCATTTTATAGATGAAATTGGTGGTTCACGTGTGGTTGCTGCATTAGAAGAAGGCGCCACAGGTAGGCTTGTCTATGATGGCTGGCGCCGTCAAGCCACGATAGAGCTTTCAAATGCCATACGTTTGCTCGAAGGCGTTGGCGTCTATGGGATCCTGTATACCCAGACATGGGTTGAAGGAGCTCTGATGGGGATCGATAGGGTGAGAGCGGCTAGGATACGTGCTCTAACTAGGCTTCCACTATTTCTTGCTGGAGGAGTCGCGGATATTGACGATATTCTCTGGCTATGCAGGAACAAGTTTCAAGGTGTTGTCTTAGGCATGGCTCTTTACACTAGGAGGATAAGGCTAGGTGAGGTGCTAGCTGTTGTCAAGGAGCGCTGTGGTTGAGAGGCGTACACGTGAAACAATGGTTAAAGTTGAGGTCTTCCTGGAGCCCGGCGACATCATTGTTGATACTGGTTACCGCTTTCTTGATCACATGCTAGAGACAATGCTGTTCCACGCAGGATTTAGTGGCTCAATCACTGTAAAGGAGAATGTAAAGGTTGATGACCACCATGTTGTTGAGGATACTGGTCTTGCACTAGGTGAGGCACTTCGTAGAGCTGCAGGTAGTAGTGTAGAACGTTATGGCTATGCAGTGATTCCCATGGATGAAGCCCTTGTGCTTGTTGCTGTTGATTACTCAGGTAGGCCGGGGGCATGGGTGGATCTTAGGTTTACACGTAGTGAAATAGGTGATGTAGCCTCTGAGAACATAATCCACTTCGTCTACTCGCTTGCCTCGACACTAAGAGCTACTATCCATGTTAGACAATTTGCTGGAGTAAATAATCACCATATAGCTGAAGCAGTTTTCAAAGCCCTTGGAAAAGCATTGTCAATGGCACTTAGCCCAGCTAATAGTATTCGTTCACTGAAAGGTATACTCGACGTAGGCGATTATTGAGGTGGCGTCCTTGCCTGCCAAGAGGATAATACCCTGTCTTGACGTTGCTGGCGGAAGAGTTGTTAAGGGAGTACGCTTCGTGAATCTACGTGATGCAGGTGATCCCGTCGAGCTTGCTGCTAGATACGAGGAAGAGGGAGCTGATGAACTAGTTTTCCTGGATATAAGTGCTACTCCCGAACAAAGGAAGCCACTCTATAACTTGGTGAGAGATGTAGCTAGTGTCATAACTATTCCATTCACTGTTGGTGGCGGGGTTACTAGCCTCGAAGACTTTGGCAAATTACTAGATTCCGGTGCAGATAAGGTCTCGATAAACACTGGTGCTGTCCGTAATCCATCACTAATAGAGGAAGCTGCATACGAGTATGGTAGCCAATCAGTTGTTGTTGCCATCGACGCAAAACGTAGAGGTGAATGGTGGGAGGTTTATGTGGCTGGTGCCCGTATACCTACTGGCCTTGACGCTATTGAGTGGGCTACAAAAGCTGCATCGCTAGGAGCTGGCGAGATACTATTGACGAGTATAGACCGTGACGGTACACGTAGGGGATACGATCTTGAGCTGACACGTTCCATAGTCAAGGCAGTGAATATACCGGTTATAGCTAGTGGTGGTGCGGGTAAACCCGAGCACTTTCTCCAAGTACTTAGAGATGCCGGGGCTGATGCAGCTTTAGCAGCAGGTGTTTTTCACTATGGTGTTCTCCGTATCCGTGATGTAAAGACCTATCTTGTAAGCCATGGTGTTGAGGTGAGGCTTTAGCCGTGGGCACTGCCCTCTTCATTGATGCACGTGGCCGGAGGGTAACCGATGTAGCACGTTGTATTGAGAGACCTTACAATATGGACTACTATGTTGAGAAAGTACGCGACATCGTCGCCGGCATTGCAGAAAGGGGCTATGAAGCTGTAATGGAGTACAGCAAGCGATTCGACGGTGTAGCCTATGATGATCCCCGTGTACCGGATGACCAGTTCGAGAAAGCCCTAGAGGTTCTAAATGATGATACCTTATGGGCTTTACGAGTAGCCTCAGAGAGGATAAGACGTTACCAGGAGTCAATAATGCCAAGGAGTAGTAACGGTCTTCAATGGAAGCCCGTAGAGAGAGTGGCAGCCTATGCGCCTGGAGGCAAGAACCCTTACCCTTCAACTGTGCTAATGACGGTTATCCCTGCTAGAGTAGCTAGCGTACGTTATGTAGCAGTTGCAACACCTCCTATTAAGAAAGACGAATTTATGGTTAACCCGGCCATACTTGCTGCTGCAAAACTAGCTAGAGCAAACGATGTATTTGCGGTGGGTGGTGCTCAAGCAATAGCGGGTCTAGCTTATGGTGCACAACCTCTTCCACAAGTCGATATGATAGTGGGTCCTGGGAGCCCCTATGTCGAAGCAGCTAAGCTTCTAGTATCACACCGCGTAGGCATAGACATGGTTGCTGGACCATCTGAAATAGTAGTGCTCGCTGGTGCTAATGCTAGTCCTCTAGAACTCGCCTATGATCTCTTGGCGCAAGCTGAGCATGGCCCTTTATCATTGGCTGTGCTATTGTCGCCGGAGGAGGATCTTGCAAAGAAAGTGTATAGGCTGGTAAATGAAGCCGTAAATCCAGAACACATGGGTAATATCTACGTTGTTGTAGTAGAGGGCCTTGATTACGCCATCGACCTTGTCAACCACATAGCCCCAGAGCATGTAGAGATAATGGGTGTCGATGATCCCTCCAACCTAGCAATGCACTTAACGAATACTGGGGCCATAGCAGTCAACGTGCCCGTGGCCTATACTGATTATGTTGCTGGACCAAGCCATGTACTACCTACCAGTGGAGCTGCACGTTGGCGTAGCGGGCTCTCCGTGTATGATTTCCTTAAACCCGTGGCAGTAGTTGACAAAATTGACTATGAAGGGCTTAGAGCAGCCTACATACTAGCACGTCTTGAGGGTTTCAGGTTTCACGCAGAAAGCCTTAGACTAAGAATGAGAGAGGAGGATTGAACATGGCTGGTAGGGCAGTTATACTTGAGGAGCTTGAAAAGATTGTTACTGAGAGGATACGAGAAAAGCCACCAGGAAGCTATACTGCTATGTTAGCTGAGAAGGGTGTTAGTTATGTTGCTAGAAAGCTTGGCGAAGAAGCAATTGAGCTTATTATAGAGGCTGTTAGAGGGCAACGTGAACGAGTGATTGAGGAGACTGCTGATTTGCTCTACCACTTAATCGTATTGCTTGCCTTGACTAAAGTGAGACTGGAAGAAGTGTTTAAAGAATTGGAGGAGAGAAGAATTGGCAAGTCCTAGAGTAGCCATAGTCAAGTACGGTGTTGGTAACATATATAGTGTCTATGCCGCTCTTAAGAGAGTAGGCGCTAATCCCACAATATTAGAGGATGGGTTACGGCATTTGGAGGTCTTTGATGCACTAGTTTTGCCCGGAGTAGGCTCCTACCCGGCTGCCATACGCCGCTTAAGAGAATGGGGTATTGAAAAAATACTTGAATACATAGATGGCGGAGGCGTTGTCCTAGGAATATGTCTTGGCATGCAGCTACTTTTTGAGGAGAGTAGTGAGGCTGGAGGCTCAAAGGGCCTAGGATTACTGGGTGGACGCGTCGATAGACTAAATGCAGATAGGCTACCCCATATTGGCTGGACTAGAATACAGATAAGACGCCAATGCAGGCTTCTAGTAGATGTACCGGATAATACATATTTCTACTTCATGCACAGCTATGGCGTACACAAGACAAGCGCCAACTACGTATGTGCAACAGCAAGTCATGGAAAGAGCTTGTTTGCCGCTGTAGTGGAAAAACACCCCATCTATGGTACACAGTTCCATCCAGAACGTAGCGGGAGATATGGCCGAAAAGTATTAGAGAACTTTATAAAGTCTCTAGGAGACCAGGATGGCACCAAATAATCATAACCATTGTAGGAATATGAGGAGAACTAGCAAAGCCGATAGCTGTAGAGAAGGGTTTCCTAGTGAGGAGCGAGGGCGAGTCCGAAACACGGCTATGATGAATGGGGCTTCATCTTCACAAGCCGAGGGACACAGCTTATGCGGATGTTCCCTGGCCCTGAGCCCTAGTCCCGGATTTAAGGCCCGAGGATCTACTTACTGAAATTAAGCCATTATGGTTGATATTTTGCGTACGAGGTTTTGCAATAGTTTCTGTGCAGCTTGACGGCTAACACCTAGCTTATCTGCTATCTTTGTTGGCGATGTACCGGTCCCGTTGGCTGCCAGTCTTAGAACTTGTCTCTGCTTTTTCGTTAAAACAACGCGGCGTAGATCAAGTATCTCGATGGTGTCTAGTTGGTCTCGGTGCCTTGCTATTAAACGCTTTGTTTCATGGTTGTAGGCTACGAGGAAGCGAAGTCTTCTACCATCATCCAGCACTATGGGCATCGAGACTAGTGTTGATGATTTGAGTAGCTTACCTAGAATACACTCATCGCACTCCATTCTGAGCTTAACCGTTTCTAACCCATACCCCTTCCTTATGAGTAGGTGCTCTATTCTCCCATCACTAAGGAGGCGATACCCAACATATGCTTGTGGCCTAAGACTCTGGAATGCTTGGCAACCCCACATTACTATTCGTGCAACACGCACAGCATGGCCGCCCTCACTAGGCAATATATAGTACTAGCACGTTTAACGCTCGTCTATGATGCAGGTTAATGTTACACATGTTATATGTAGGCTAACGCCGCTACTACCATGCAATGTTGTCTCCGACTCCCCTATCGGGTGGTTGCCCAGTGCAACCTTAAACAATAAGTGTCGTAATTGAGGGCTTCCATAGCCCTTGGAAACAAGTGTGTATGACTACCTGGCGTCATCCCACCAAGCCCACGGGGTGAGCACGGGTCTTGTACTACGTCAAGTTCTTCGTATCAGCAATGGCATTAGCACTCTTAATAGCCATAGTAGCATTCGTAATTACCGCTAGGAGGAAAGAGGCTGCAAGCCCAGAAGAAGTACCCTATAAGAAGCTTGGGAAAACAATAATCCTAGCATCGATAGCCTTTGTCCTCATAGTGACACCACTCTCAATAGACCTAGCAGGTGCACGGAATCCTCTACCCCACGAGGTCACATATAATGGTGTAACCGCCGCTGAAGGCTTCCGTGTAGCTATAGATTACAACTGTATGGGTTGCCACACGATAGTTGGTAATGGCGCCTACTATGCTCCGGACTTGGGCTATATAGCAAGGAGGGCGTGGGATCCCGAGACGATACGTGGACTACTCGAAGCATATACAGGCACAAAATTCATGCCCTTCAAGCTTACAGAACGTGAACTCGATGCATTAACTGCATGGATGCTGTACCTTAGGGACCTTAACACTAATCGCTGGCCCCCAATGCCGCCAAAAGAGGTTATTATCACTGGCACAACTCTTGAAACTAGTGGCGAAGCTAGAAGTCTCTATGAGAGATATTGTAGCGCATGCCATGGAGTTGATGGTTCCGGTGTTGTCCCCGGTACACCAGACTTCCGTGACCCTGGATGGTGGAAAGCGAGGATAGCAGAGGTTGGTTGGGAAGGCCTAGTAGACGTTGTGCTTAAAGGTAAGGGTGCAATGCCAGGGTTTGCTGCCACATTGACTACTGAGCAAGCACGAGCCATACTAGAGTACGCCTATGCTTTCTCACAACAAAAACCTGCCGAAGCTAAGAAAATGATCATAGGTGGCTATAGCTTTGAACCAAGTTTTGAAGAGAATCTTGGCAACTGGTATGAAAGCTACACTGCTTGGATAGTCTATTGGCTCTTCACTGTAGCTATGGCATCCATTTTGATCTACTTGTTCTTCTACTGGTACGCGAGGGGGTGAATAAGTCATGGCATACCAGACTCAAAAATTGGCCATTCCTCTCATTGTAGTCGCAGTGCTGCTGTTCTTTATACAACTGATAGCAGGCGGGCTTCTAGCATTCTACTACATGGCACCTAATGTGCTATCCGGTATTGCCAACTTTAACCTCATAAGAGCTTATCATTTAAACGCGTTATTGTTCTGGCTCTTTGCTGCAACATTTGCGGCAGTAATTTATGTAACACCTGTTCTCGCTAAGCGAGAGCTCTGTTGCCCAGGATTGGCAAAGACTGTCCTAGCACTACTATTAGTAGTCGTTATTGGTGGCTTCCTATCACTACCTCTAATGCAGACTGGACAGAACATCTGGGCATTAAATCAACCATTACTCTATGAGGGTAAAGAGTACGTTGAACTAGGTAGGTTGTGGGATATCATACTGCTCATTGCATTCATGCTCTTCGCTATAGTGGTACTAAAAACGCTGCCGCCTATGCGCGAATGGCCTTTAGCACTATGGGCACTAGTATTTGGTGCTGCAATAACCTTCATACTATACCTGCCCGGAAACATCTTCTTCGAACACGTACCTACTAGCGAGTATTTCCGCTGGTGGACCGTCCATTACTGGGTTGAGGGAGCACTTGAGGTAGCCTATGCTGGCGCTTTTGGCCTATTATTGATGGTGCTTATACCACATGAGAAGGTGCGGAAAATCGTTGATAAGTATATCTTCTACGATGTCGTCCTAGCCGCTACCTCGGGAATCCTGGGCCAAGGGCACCACTACTTCTGGATAGGTACACCAACATTCTGGATCATGATAGGCGGAGTCTTTAGCGCCCTCGAGATAATACCACTAATACTTATGGCTTTTGAATCGTTAAAGATCGCAAAAGAGTCTGGTGTACGTTTCGAAAATATACCAAGCATGTACTTCATGGTAGGCATACTAGTTTTCGGCCTAGTTGGTGTCGCGCTCCAGGGACTCATAATAACATGGCCATGGACTAACTGGTGGGAGCACGGTACATGGGTAACAATGCTACACGCACACGAGTGTATGATGGCCTTCGCTATGGGCGCTATATCACTCATCTACTTTGCCATACCAGGTCTTACAGGAAAACCCGCGGATAGAACCTTCACTATCTGGGGTAAGAGGTCATTCATATTGATGATGACAGGCCAAGTGATATTAGCAACAAGCTTCGGCCTAGCAGGCCTACCTCAGATCTATCTCCTGTGGATAAAAGGAGCTCCATGGAGTGCCGTCATGGAGGCTAGATCGCTATTCATTCCAGGCATAGTGCTTGGCGGCTCACTAGTATTCCTTGGCTACCTGTACTACGCTGCCGCCATATTCAGACATCTGCTATTTCCCGTCAAGGGTGAACCTTATAAGCCCGAGCAACAACCACCAACATACCTTAACACGCTTAGGGGCTTACCAATACTCATAATACTAGCCGTTGTCTTCGCCATGATAGGGGCTGCTGGGCTAGCAAGCTTCTCGTTACCACAAGTACTTGAAGCAAAAGATCCAACAATACCCTATGCACTAACCAGCATGTCGTTCATTGGCTTAGCGATACTCCTAGAGCTCATAGCATTAAAATTCGTAAGAGCGCTAGAGTATGGGCACCTAGAGCTTTAGAGCAAGCCTCATGGTTTTTTACTAACCATTTACACCAACTTGCCTTCTACATTAAAATAACTCAAAGAGTACAAGTGGGAATAACTTCATTACACTCCTTTAAAGTCTTGGATATTTTCTCCCGGGGAAGAGAGGACAGAAGTTGCTTCTGGCAGTAAGACGTAGAGGGGTTAGTGTATCTGAGCTTGATTATGGTAAGCTTAATGGTCTTGTCCCCGTGATTGTACAAGACATCTCGTGTGGCCAACCCCTCATGTTAGGTTTTGCTAGCCGTGAAGCAGTCGAGAAAACTCTTTCAACAGGCTATGCCCACTTCTATTCAAGATCACGTAAAAGGCTGTGGATGAAGGGAGAAACCACGGGTAATACTATTGAGGTTTATGCTGTTATAGCTGACTGTGACCTAGACTCCCTCGTATATATTGGCCGTCCTAGTGGCCCCGTTTGCCACACGGGTGCAGCATCGTGCTTTCACAGCATCATCGCCACAGGTAGGCTTAATGAGGCTGCGTGGCGAATAATAGTTGAGAGTTTATCAAAAGCAACAGTAAAGAATGGAGTCCTATACTCACCCATAACTACGTCTACTCCACCATTAGGTGCACACGAGCTTGGGGTTATTGCATTATGGCTAGTACTTAATGCACAAAATCTTCTTTCTAGCTATGAGCTTGTCCTTGCACCAACTAGTCAACCCCATCTACCGGTATTGGTTGCTCAAATGATGAGAAAGCCTCTCCATACACGGATTGTAGAAGGGAAGAGGTTTATCGCCTTATCAAGCCACGTGGATGATGGTATTGCTAGTTGGGCTCAAAGTGTTGGTGTTGAAGCGGTCGTAGCTGCTATTAACATTAATGGTGCTGGAGGATCTATTGGAGGCTTCTGGCTTGCCGATGTAGTGGTAAAGAGCAAAGAGTTAACTATATGTACACGGTGGGGTGTTTGCAAAAAGCTAGTGATGGAGTACGACTAGGCGTATTTCTCTGCAAGTGAGGCTGCATCGTCTAGTCCAAGTCTTCGAAGAGTTTCAGGTGTAGGTACGCCTCTCGGGCTCCAACCACGTTCCTCATAATACATTCTCAGCAGGTTCTGGTACTGGTCATAGTCTAGTTTTGCACCCTTCAACGGACCTTTGGTTAGTGGCTCCTTGAACCATCTTACTGGTGGTGTGTCTAGTTCTGGGCTCCAACCACCAAGTTCGCGTACCCAGAACATTCTTATGAGTGCGTATATTCTATCTGCAACTACGAATATGTCCTCTAGGCTCATCTTAACTCCCGTTGCTGCATGCAATAGTCTTGGGTAGTAATCAAGGTTTAAGCCAACCTCTACCCAGGGGAATCTACAGGCTACTGCTGCTTCGAAGAAGCCACCACGTATCCTTTGCAGCTCTATCACTTTACGTGCCTTGTCTCGGCTATAGGCGAATCTATCGTGCTGTATTTCCCATGCTATGACCCAGGCATCCTTGTGGTGTGCCCCTATAGGTGATGTACCGTAGGCTAAAGCCATTCCAGGGGCTGCATGACAGTCGTAGGCACTTATTTCTAGGCCTTTGACGTGCATTGCAAAGTCTTTACCGCCTATTTTTTCAGACATTCTCTTGACGCCATCTGCTGCGAGAGCGCCTACGCCACGACGGTATGCTATATCGTCTACTAGCTCTCGTATCTTTACGAACTCTCCCCACCAAATGTCTATGTCTATTAGCTTCTTCTCGGAAGCCTCTATTACGAAGCCTATCACGGAGCCTAGGCTTATAGTGTCCATGCCATACATGTCGGCTAGCCTATTTAGCAATGCTGCTTCTTCAAGACTGCCTATTCCTATATTTGAGCCAAGCATTGCTATGTTCTCATAGTCTAGCTCTGACTTTCTACCAGCAATATCATTTACCATATTGCCGCACGTCATATTGCAGTTAGGGCAGCCTCTCTGACCTATCTTCACCTTCTCCATGTAGTCGCCCGATATCTTGTCGGCATGCTCGAAAACTCCTTCACGGAAGTTATGGGTTGGTAGTACACTATTCTGGTTAGCCCATTGAATAGTCATCATAGTACCTTGGCGCATCCAAGGATCATACATTGGGCTCTTCTTGATATCAATTAGTGCCTGGGCTGCAATCTTACGATAAGTATCTGGATCAAATAATTCAGGCTTCTTAGTCCCCTTTACAACGACTGCTTTAAGCTTCTTGGAGCCCATTACAGCACCTATGCCGGGTCGGCCACCACTGCGACCTTCTTGGGAAATCACGGTTGCAAACCGTACTAGGCGTTCACCAGCAGGGCCTATGTGGAGAATACCTGCATGTCTACCATATCGCTCACGTAGCTTTGCCTCTGCTGTGAACGTGTCAAGACCCCATAGATCATCAGCTTTCTCGAAAACGACCTTATCGTCTTCTACATAGACTATTGTTGGCTCTTTTGCTGCACCCTCAAAGACAATGGCATCATAGCCTGCTGCCCGAATATGGAGTGCTGCTAAGCTACCAATATTGCCATCACCATAGCCTCCCGTTAAAGGACTCTTAGCAGCTACGACAAGCTTACCCGTACTAGGCCCTGGGAGCCCAGTGAGGGGGCCTACAGCAAATATGAGTAAGTTATTGGGGCTAAGGGGTCCAGTACCTGGCTTTAGGAAGTCCCATAGTATCTTTACTGCATAGCCTCTACCACCCAGGAACATTCTAGCCATACTTCCATCATAGCTCCAGACACGGTAGGACTGGTCAGACAAATTTACCCATAGTATCCTCTTGTTCCACGAGAAAAGGTTCTCTGACAAACCCTCTACACCCTATGGCCGAGAGATACTATGGATTCTAGAAGGGATTAAAGCCCAACGTCCCAGCCCAACACAGATTATCCATTAGCACAATACGGGCTGTTGCAAAGAAGCTGTTAAAGGCTGACTTGTAGGCTAGTGTCAACTATGTTAGAGTTTTCCATCCCTCCACCTTTAGGAGCTATCTCACTATCTCGTATAGCGTCTTAGGGATACCTAAATGGTTCAACCGAAACCGGCCATGCATGGTGGATTGTCCGCTACAGGTTTCACGTGGCTTGTTTGTCGGGGTCTCGCTAACTCCAACAGCTTCTCTAGAACCTCTTTGGGCAGTAAATGCTTCAGACGTATAGCTAGTTTAAGGTTCCATTCAGGTCTAGAGTATCTTGTCTTGTAAAGAGCTGTTGCTTTGTCAATAAGTTCTCTTCTAGGTTCGGCAAGCTGTAGATTACCAAGTTTTTCGGCAAGAACATCTAATAGTGCTTGACACGTCTTTTCTACATTAACTTGAGCCCAATCTGCTATTCTTGTTACTCTCCTACGCCTACTCCTCACTACGCCCGTTAACTCCATGTCTAGAGTGGGCTTTAAGAGAATACCTTCAACAAGCTCGGGCCTAGTCTCGACTAGAAGTGTTCCATGGATCAGCACAGCCCTATTACTCCACTGTGCTGCAAAACCCGCGACCTTAAGGCCTTTGATCACGACGTCCAGTGGCGGCTCGTACACTGCTTTAACGCCAAGACTACCGAGAGCCTCTAAAACCGTTCGAGCTAGCCATGTATAGGCTTCCTGGGGGCTACGGGCTCCAATTTGCTTAGGTGGTGCGACCACTGTGTAGTTAAGGTTACCCATGTCATGATATACTGCTCCACCACCACTAATGCGACGGACAACCCTTACGCCATACTTGTAGGCTAAGTTAATGTTCAACTCTAATGCTGCACACTGCATTCGACCAATGACAACAGCATTCTCATTGCGCCACAACCTCACGTATACGTTGCCATCCGATACCCTGTAGATGGCTTCCTCGAAGGCTAGGTTATAGAATGGGTTCCAGTACCAGTCAATAGGGAGTAGGAGAGCCGCCACACCCATCCCCAACTATGATGAAGATTGGTCTTGGTGACCCTTTCAAATAGTGGGGGGTGAACGAGGGGGTAAGGTTGCTGAAGAATAGATTAGATTACTTAGGGTGACATACTAGGCCCGATCCTTGCGAGCAAAGATTCTACGGCCTACTAGGTAGAACGCCCTACCAGCTCCATGCAGGAGAATATTGGTCTTGGCGAAGTCCCAGCCCCATCTCGTGTAGAGCTCGGGTTTTGCATAGGCAGCCAAGACTTCAAACACGTATAAGCGGACTTCACCAATATCGACACTCTTGTAAACTTTTACCTCAAGGACCCCTATGGCATCACTCCATATAGGTACCTTAACTTTTTTCGCCTTTTCCAAACGGAGTCCGAAGCGTTCAATCTTGTCTATGTCTCTGCCCGAAACCGTTCCAAGTGCATAGGTTAAATCCAAGTGTTTCTCACTAGGGATATTTATTGTAGCTTCACCATGGTGTTCCAAGCACTCAAAAGTATAAGACTCACGATCAATTGCTATAGCGATCGTGGGTGGTTCTTCAGATACCGGCGTGTTCCACGAAGCAGGCATTATGTTAGTTCTACCGTTTGGGCAAAGCGTCATTACAAGAACCGTAGGCCTAGGGTGAAGCATATAGTACATTTTCTCCAAGCTAGGGACATCAACCCATCCTGGCACCCAACGCTCACCCCTACTAGAGGACGCGAAATAGGGCTCTAGGAGAAATACCCAGAGAAGGAGATGGCATGAGAGACACTATTAGGAGTCTCCCCTTACCAAAACTCTTACACAACACTTGCGTGTCTAAGCCGTGTGTACTAATGGCTTGTTTCCGCCTACAGAGAGGAGTCTATTCAACTACTTAGCTCAGTGTGAGGCTACGCGTTAATTGTTGTTCCTAGTCGAACCGGCTTCTACATGCTTGTAAGCCATGTTGTGATGTGAGCGATACTTCCTTTTTCTCTCCTCAAGCTATTCTCCTTGCCTCCCGGTGCGCCTGGTTTGGAGCTTGCACGACGCATTGCTGAGTGGGTTGTAAGTGTTTCTTATGATAAGCTTCCCGCGGAGGTCGTTGAAGAAGCTAAGAAGAGGGTAATTGATAGTCTTGGTGTCGCTCTTGGCGCGTTCTACGAGGAACCCGTGTCTATTGCACGCATGATCGCCCTGCTCAATACTTCTTCTAGTTATCCGGCTACAGTATGGGGTACAAGACACCGTGCGCCAGTCGATCATGCCACATTTGTGAACGGTTGTGCCGTACGCTACTTTGATTTCAATGATACCTACCTAGGTAAGGAAGCTCTACATCCCAGCGACAATATTCCAGCAATCTTCGCACTTGCTGAAGCCGAGGACCTTGATGGTAAGAGGGTCATTGAAGCTATCGTTGTTTCATACGAAGTTGCTGCAAGACTAGCCGATGCCTATAGTATTCGTGCACGTGGCTGGGACCACGTAACATATATCGCGATTAGTGCTGCTGCTGGTGCTGCTAAAGCTCTAGGTCTTGACGTGGAGAAGACCAGGCATGCAATAAACCTGGCCGTAGTAGCCAATAATGCGCTTCGTCAAACCCGTGCTGGCGAAATAAGTATGTGGAAGGGGTGTGCAGCAGCCAATGCCGCACGCAATGGGCTCTTCGCAGCTCTCCTAGCAAAGTATGGAATGACAGGGCCTGCACCAATCTTCGAGGGCGAGATGGGGTTCTTCAAACTTGTCTCACAGGAGCCGTTTGAGCTGCCTCGTATGGGCGGCGAGGAAGGCGAAAAGTATAAACTGTTAGAGACGAGCATCAAGTACTGGCCAGTAGAATATCATGCAATGAGTGCTGTTGAAGCCTCACTAGATATAGTTAACCAGCACGGTGGCCCACTAAAACCCGAAGATATAGAAGAGGTGAACGTGAAAACGTTCGATACAGCATACAAGATTATAGTAAAGGACCCCGAAAAATGGGATCCAAAGACAAGGGAGACCGCAGACCATAGCCTCCCATATATTATAGCTGCTACACTCCTCGACGGGAAAATATGGCTAGAAACCTTTAAGCCGGAAAGATACCTTGCAGACGATGTCCGCAAAGTAATGAAGAAAATGAAGATTGTTGTTGACCCAGAACACGATGCACTATATCCCACTGGCATAAAGAATACAATACAAGTAAAACTACGCGATGGACGTGTACTTGAAGCTTCAAGCACGTACCCTCCAGGGCACTGGAAGAACCCCTTAACAAGGGAACAAGTTGAAGACAAATTCTGGAAGCTAACCAGTCATCTACTTGACAAGGAAAAGGCACGGGAAGCCCTAGATAAGTTATGGAGATTAGAGGAACAAGAAGAGATAGGTCATATACTGAGACTCCTCGTGGTCAAGTAAGATATACTTAGATACAACGCTCGTTCTTAGATAGAATCGGCAGGATAAAATAACGAAGTCTCGTTTTTACTCGCTCTTAAGCCTTCAGCCTCCATGCTCAGCCTCGAAACACTACCACATCCCCAAAACCAGGGTCGGGGCTCACGGCCCTCATCACTACCATTATCCTTCTAGTTCTTACCGCGAATACGTACCCATTAGGACAGCGTAGCCTATCACGTGCTTCTTTATCTTATCTATGAGTTTTGCTGCTGTAGCTCTAGGAGGCAAATCCACTTTGTCTACATCGAGAGCGTGTAGTGCAAAGAAGTATCTATGCTCTCCATGGCCTGGCGGTGGGCACGGTCCACCATACCCTATATTGCCAAAATCGTTTACGCCTTGTACTCCTAATCCCTCTATTTGTTCCTCTGCTGGTACGGCTTCGGGCAATTCATTTATGGCAGCTGGTATATTGTAGATGACCCAGTGTATGAATGTTCCTATTGGTGCGTCTGGGTCGTACATTACAAGTGCATAACTTTTAGTACCACTGGGTGTTTTAGACCAACGTAAAGGTGGAGAGACGTCATCTCCATCACAAGTGTAGCGTACTGGTATCCTCTCTCCATGGCTAAATACTGGTGATTCGAGGATAAACTCTGTGCCCTCACGTATGAGGTATTCCGTTCTCCTTTTGCGGAAGATCATGTAGAGCCCCCACTCCACCCACTCATATAGGTTGCCCTGTACGGGCTAAAGAAGAATCTCTTCTTCACAAGCTCCTATCTATCGGGAATTGCGACAAGTCTATTATCTTGTCTATACCCAGTATCCTTAACCTCGCTACGCCAGGTATGCCAGTTTGTGGATTCCAGCCTCGTGCAGCATAGTATTCACGCTTCATTTCTCTAAGTTCCTCCCCTGAGACTATACAGTCTTTGCATGGCCCCCTCCTTATGGGTTCTCTATACAGCCTTGGTGGAAGAGTGTCGTCTTTCTCCGGTCTAAGGCCTTCCCTAAGGTTAAAGAGTCGCTCTATGTTTACCACGCGTTCACCAATTGTTAGAATCTCCGCCACATCCATCTCGTAGCCTATTGTATTGCTCACTAGTAGTGCTTGTTCTTCAGGTCCTAGCATGTAGCGGCTGAACTTGCAAATGCCAGTTACGTCAAAGACAGCCATTACATCCTCCATGGTCTTAACTAGTACTCCCTTACCTTGTGATCGACGAGGCTCTACACCCTCGTACACCCATAACTTGCCTGGAAGTTCAACTGCATAAGCCCCCGATGTTAAATGGTCTCCTCCACGGCTCGAAACCGCGTATCCCAAAGCCATGCCTTTAAGTCCTCTAGCATCGTATGCTGGTAGTTCAAGGCCTTTAACATGCATGGCATAGTCTTGGCCTCGTTTTAGTTTTTCCACCGCTACCCGGACACCATCGCCTAGCAGCTCGCCGGCATGCCCAATCTTCCCAGCTATCCTCTTCGCTAACTCAATTATAGAGTCTACATCGCCCCAGCGCGGCCCAAGCCCATCAATATCCTCTGGGCTGAGATCGCCTCTTTCAAGAGCCTCGATCGCCC
>JALTZQ010000045.1 GCA_027046105.1 Pyrodictiaceae archaeon | reverse complement strand
TAGTAGGTTCGACATTAAGTGACTATTATTCAGCGATAACAGCGGGTATAGGTGCTCTAAGAGGCCCTTTACATGGCGGGGCTAATGAGGAGGCTATGAAGCAGTTCATAGAGATAGGTGACCCTGTCAAGGTTGAGGAATGGTTCAAGACGTATATTGAGACCAAGAAGAGGAGAGTCATGGGTGCTGGACACCGTGTCTACAAGACCTATGATCCAAGAGCTAGAATATTCCGTGATTATGCTAAGATGTTTGCTGAGAAAATGGGAGGTGATGTTAAGAAGTACTATGAGGTTGCATGGAAGCTAGAAGAGCTTGTCATGGAGAGACTGTGTAAGACACGAGGAATATGTACTAATGTAGATTACTGGGCACCAATAGTCTACTATGCGATGAAGATACCGATAGAGCTATACACGCCAATATTCGCTATAGCACGAGTATCGGGCTGGACAGCACACCTACTCGAATACGTAGCAAACAATAGGATCATAAGGCCACGCTTATACTACGATGGTGAAGTGGATAAGGAGTATATGCCATTGGAGCAACGTGAGGAAAAGAAGTGCTAAACCCTAAGAATCCACGCAGGATGGTCCTCCACTAAGATACGAGAGAGTTTTTCAACCACAACCCCCTTCTTCTCACCAGCATTTTATCCTGGGCTGGACAGTAGTGGTAGTAGACCCACTCATAGGCCTCATTGCCGGTTATGCAGTATTAGTGGTAGTTTCCCTTCGCCGAGGCAGCGCTTTAGCAGCAATAGCAGCAATGATAACCGTTTATGCTATTCTCTCCTCGACACCTACCCAACTATTCATGGCTCTCATTAACCTACTTGATTGGAATGATATACGTGTATTCATCTTCATATGGTTTAGTCTCTTCATAGCAGGCATTTTGAAGGAAGTGGGTGTGCTGAACCGTATGGTCTCTGGTTTCTCGTCTATAACGTGTCGAGGCTCCATGGTTGGAGTTCCTGCCCTCATAGGCCTTTTACCGATGCCTGGAGGCGCACTGGTATCTGCCATGGCTCTCCGAGACCAGTTCTTCTCTACAGGGCTTAGCAGGGAATGGGCTACTTTCATCAACTACTGGTTTAGGCACGTATGGGTGCCTGTATGGCCGCTTTTCCAGAGTATTCTCATAACAGCAGCAGTGCTGGAGATAGACCCACTCGCTGTGGTAAACTACTCATGGCCTGCGGGAGTCATAGCATTAATTATGGGTCTCGCAGTCTCAGTACCAGTGCTAGCTAAGATAAGGTGTAATGGCGGTAATGGTAGGCTATACGATCTAGCCTATGGGCTATGGCCATTCCTAGCAATAGCTCTCATAGCGTTTGGTACGCCTCTGGGGCTTCTAGGTTCACTCATAGTAACAGCCTTCCTCGTGATCCTTATTTACAAGCCAAGAATGGCGCAGATTAAGGCTGCTCTGCGATTTGCTACTAGTCCACGCATACATGCTATATTACTGGAAGCACTATTCTTTAAGGAACTATTGATAATCACGAGTGCACCACAATCACTCATGGAAGCTTCTCACGGACTTCCGGTGGAGCTCATTGTCTTCCTAACACCTTTCATTATGGGTCTTAGCGCTGGTGGCGAGAACTTCTTCGCGGCTACAGCTATGCCTCTACTCCGGGACATAATAGGTTATGGCGCTAACGTTGATGGGGGATTACTTCTTCTTGCTTATGCAGGTGGCTTCTTAGGAGTAATGATGTCACCAGTTCACTTATGTATTGTCCTTACAACGGAGTACTTCCATGCGAGTCCTGCTAAGGTGTTGGGCATTGTATTCATTGCGACCCTCCTATCTAGTATAGCAAGCTTCATGCTAGTTGAAGGCTTAGCACTTATTAGCTAAAGCCATTAATGCGTGATTATGCTCTAGCCTCAACCCTCTCCTTGCATGTGCTTCGTCACTAACACCTATCATGTAGACATGTATGGTTCTAACAAGATCTTTTTCATCGCGTAATCTTCTCACTAGTATAGGCTGCCAACCCGGTACAGGGAAGTCAATGGTAACAACGCGTGCTCCTGGCACAAGCTCTCTTTCAAGTTTTGGCCGCAATTTCTCATTCACAGATGCATAAAGGTACATGTAGACCAGTGTAGCATCACTTACATCGACATTATGGAAATCGTCCTCAATGATAACTACACGATCACTCACTGAATCCATACGGGCCTTAACACGTGCAGCCTCGGCCAGGACTGGGTCTATTTCTACACCGATAGCTCTACGTACGCTAAAATCCCTTGCAGCAATAATAACAACTCTCCCATCACCAGCACCCAAATCATAAACAACATCGCAACGACTAGCCCATGCAAGTCTCAAGGCTTCGTAGACTACTCTTAGCGGTGAAGGTATCCAGGGTACGTTGCGTGCAATAATCCTGGTAGGCACTCTTCCCCCTCCCCGCTAAGCCATGTTTTAGTAAATGCGTCCACCTATGTATCCTAGAGAAGACACATAGTCTCTTAGCATCATTATTGATATAGCTACGTCTCTAGCAATGTAGATACTGTAGATACTAGAATAGTTACTAGGAGTTGGTAAGTGAAATGCATAAGTATGTGGCAATACTAGCGCTGGTTGTCGGCTACATACTGTCTCCTTTGAGTTTATGGAATGATGCTTTCGTGAACATACCGCTAAGTATAGCTATAGCCTATATGGTTGAGTTATTAGTGCCGGGAGTCTTCCAATAGCCATACCGCTAGCCTATGCAGTAACAAACATTGCAGGATTATTGCTGATAGTTTATGGTGTAGCTCGTTTAGGCTATTCCAGGTCAAAGGCTGTGATAGAGAGGGTACTCAATTGGTGGGGGAGGACTTAAACGATTACTAAGCCTCTACTCAACTTAGCTGTACCTACGGGTGTGAATGCCGTGCCAGGGACTACGGTAGTGTTTGTCGGGCCTGCTGGTTCAGGTAAGTCTAGTCTCGTAGCAGCATATTCTAAGTGGCTAAGAGAGTGTGGCTTCCAAGTCTACATAGTGAGCCTGGATCCAGCAGCAGACTATCTCCCATACACGCCTGATCTTGATGTACGAGGTAGTATTGATGCACGTGAGGTAGCGGTTAAGTATGGTCTTGGCCCTAATGCTGCACTAGTAAAATCCATAGAACTAATAGTTAGGAACCTCTCTGACATACTTAGCCCTATAACAACAATAGATGCGGATTTTATCTTAATCGATACGCCAGGCCAGCTGGAGGTATTTCTCTTTCGCGACCTCTCGGTAAGGCTCTCGGAGTGGCTGAAGAAGTATAGTAGTGAAGCATACGCAATATTTGTCTTTGATGCAACACTATTAAGGGATCCAGCAGACTATGCATTTATGCAGCTATTGTCGTTAGCCACACAACTAAGACTTGGACTGGACACAGCACCAGTGATAAACAAGATAGATCTTGCAAGGGATATAGACTATCGTGGAGACTTGCTACGCGACCTAGGCAAACTACGTAAAAGGCTACTTGAGAAACACAGCCTTTACGCGGAAATGCTACGTGACCTACTGAGAGAATTACTAGAGTATGCTAGGAGTGTTAATGTACCGAGGGTTTCAGCGAAGACTGGTGAGGGTATAGAAGACCTTCATAAACTCCTACATGAAATGGGTTGTGCTTGTGGCGATCTATCCTAGTAGTGCCCCATAAGCGCAGCGCCATGGGGAAGGGAGTCGGTACACTGACCCCTACTAGGGTGTGACGAACACGGCAAAAACCGACGAAGCATTCCCTAGCCACGTGGTATTGTATGGTTGTTTAATACCCTCTCTGACTGTATTTGCGCCCATAGAGCCAGGTAGTGGGCTCGTCCAAGTCCTCTTGTGGCTTTTATGCATTAATATTCAAGCTTGGAAATGGAAGTCGTTGAGACCTATCCATTACTTCCCCGAGTTGTACGTGTCTCGGCTGATCGGCTAACTTGTTCTCCACTCACCAGTCTTGAGGAATTCATCTATTGCTTTAGCTGCGTCTATCCCGCTTTTCAGTGCTGGCCCTATGAGTGAAGGGCCGTGCTTTACATCGCCTGCCGCGAATACTTTGTATCTTGTAGTTCTAAACTTGTCATCAACATTTATGGTGCCATCAGAGTTTAGTTTTATGCCACAACATTCGTCAGGGAAGGGTGGTGAGGGCTTCTCACCTATAGCGACTAATACTGTGTCTACTCGTATTTCGAATTCACTGCCAGGTATGGGTACTGGCTTAGGCCTTCCAGAAGCTGATGGTACTAGTTTGGTGCGTTGTAATACAGCTTTCTCGACTCTGCCATTGCCTTCAAATCTTACGGGGATTGTCAGTTCCAGCGGTTCGACGCCGTATTCCTCGACTAGTCGGTTAAATTCCTTTTCACCCATTGGTGCTTCTTTCCTAGTTCTACGATAGGAAAGATAGACCTTACCTATCTGGTCTTTCAAGTAGCGAAGGGGCACCTCTACTGCATCCACAGCTGTGAGTCCACCGCCGATGACGAGTACATTGCCCTTTACCTTTGGGATATCTTCTAGCTTACGGTAGCCATGTTGTACAAGGCTAAACTCGACTAGCCACTCTAGGGCCGGGTAAACACCGTCAAGGTCTTCGCCAGGTATTCCCAGTCTACGTGAACGCCAAGCTCCGGTGGCTATCAGTATAGCATCGTGTCTTTCGAGGAGATCCTCAAAGCATACCTTCTCCTTTATTAGTCCACGTAGTGCTTTCTCTACATCCTCTTCGCCTAGATCAGCACTACAGCTAACAACTCTCGTCGAGGTATGAAACACGACGCCAGCATTAGCCAACTCTTTTATACCACGGCGTACGGGCTGCTTAGGGACATGGTATTCTGGTATCCCGAAGATGAGTAGACCCCCAGGTTCAGGGAATTGATCATAGACATGGACTTCATGGCCTCTGCAAATGAGGTAGCCTGCTGCTCCTAGTCCTGCAGGACCAGCACCTATAATGGCAACTTTCTTCCCCGTAGGCATAGGTTTTTCGTCAACCCTGCACCGTAGAAACCTCAAGCCATATGCACCCCATTTACGTCTTGAACGTTTATACCTCCTCCACTAACCGGTGGCAACACGAAGATATTTTATAAATCAATAGTTATCGTTTCAGACTGGCCATATAGTGGGTCTAATGGTGGGTTCCTCCTAGTACGCTAGAACCCAGTTGTACAAGGCATGGTGTTACCGCAGCGCACGGCTCTCGCCATGAGTAGAGCTACCTTGGTGTTACCCTCCACAAACATCTATGGGGTTGAATGTGCCAGGGTGTGGTCCACAACTCCGTAAACTACCTTCACTCGTGGGTAGTGATGCTGCTGAGCTATCAGAGTATCTTCCGCCTCTCGAGAGCAGAGTTAGGGTGAGGAGACAAGTTGAGGAAGCACTAGCTGAGATGGAGGCTAGTAGCGAGCCTGTAGTCGTTCTGCTCATCGCTGAATGGGGTGAAGGCAAGACAAGCATTTATAATGCACTCATAAGGCCAGAGGCTGAGAAAAGAG
>JALTZQ010000044.1 GCA_027046105.1 Pyrodictiaceae archaeon | reverse complement strand
ATATGTTGGAGGGTTCGAGGCTGATAACATAACTGCTGCCATGCTTTCTTGGGCTCTCGCTGCAATAGGGATTAGACAGTTAACACCAGAGGAGTACATTAATGAGTCTCTTTCCGTGTTTAATGCAAAGTGTAGTAGTTGTCATGGCGTGCTATCGGGTCTAGATAAGGCCTCTGTCCAGGCATGGTTTTCGGAGAGGACTGTAGACGATATGCTTGCCTCACGTATTCGTGAAGCCATAGCCTCTAACATGACTCTTGCCAACTTGTATGGTGGCGAGAATATCCTTAGGGAAGTCGTGGCAACTATGCGTAAGTACGTTGATCTCACTGCTGCTGAAGTGGAAAGAACAGCCTACCTAGTCGACTATGTTTCCGCTGTGCTAGCTGGTGTTGAGCCTCCAAAACCCCCAATTGAAGAGCTTCCACCTCTAAATGTAAGCGTTATTGAAACAGGAAAATCCACTCCCGTGGATATCGAAGAACTTACGGCTGATAGTTCCATGAATGCTCTTCCATTCCTTGGTGCAGTTGTCGGTTTTACAACTGGTCTTGTAGCTGTGTTCTCACCTTGTGTTCTTCCAATACTAGTGGCTCAGTTCAGTCTATTAGCCCAAGGTAGGAGGGGCAAAACACTATCTTCATGCATCTCATGTGCTATAGCATCCATGGTTGGCACTATCGGTATTGGCAGCCTCTTCTTACTAGCTGCTATAGCTGCAACTACTATCCAAGAAGTACTTCTTCCTGTTCTCGCTGCACTGATTCTTGCCAGTGGTGTAACTAGTCTTCTTGGTGTACCCTTTGAGCTTCGTGCACTAGTTTCAACCCATCGTGGCGGCTTATTAGGTTTTTGCACAGTCTATGGTATCTTAGCTGTACAGTGTAATCTCCCTATAGTTACTGGTGCACTACTAATGATAGCTAGTAGCCAAACCATTAGCCAAGGCCTTGTAACGCTTCTCTCTTTTAGCCTAGGCATAAGCCTGCCTCTAGCCATTATTGTATTCGTAGCGTCAAAAATGCCAGAGAAACTAGGTAGGCTCGAAAGATACAGTAGCGTACTTAACCGCATAGGTGGTGGAATCCTCGTTTTTGCAGGTATAATTCTACTACTATACGCGTATGGGTTCATCTAGTTGGGGTGTTATGATACATGGTACTGGATTTGCACTATACGGGTTACCCGCCTCTAATAGGTTTAGGCTTAGCTATTGCAGCTCTAGTAGCTGCTATTCGTGGTAAGGTTAGGCTAGCCCGAAATCTACTAGTAGCATCAAGCATCTCTATCATCGTTGCTTGGATAATATATGAGATCCCCTTCCTCTTCCTAGACTATAGTCTACTAGAGGTCTATCGTAATACAAGCCCCGGGCTACCATGGTGGCTTCGCTTAGCTGCTGCATGGGCTACTAGTGGTGGAAGCCTCTTCCTTTTCGCAACAATGGTGTCTGCATCTACACTATTCCTACTATTGCGTAGAGGGGATGAGGAGCCTCCTCAACTACTTATCACGGGACTACCATTGCTCATCATAGGCGGCTTAATACCTGCATATCTTCTCGGAGCCTTTGACCCGCTTGGTAGAGAAGCTGTTAGCGGCGCAGGGCTTAACCCACTACTAAAGAGTTTCTGGATGTATCCACACCCACTAACGACATTTAGCGGTTATGCCTTGTTAGCCGCTGCATCACTTGCTCTACTAGTAGGATACCAGCGTAGAGGCCACATGATATTCGAGGTAGGCTGGGCTCTACTAACAATAGGCATACTGGTCGGTGGATATTGGAGCTATGAGACGTTTGGGTGGGGTGGCTACTGGGCCTGGGATCCAGTAGAAAACGGGCAGCTCATGGTGTGGCTTGCTGCAACACTATACCCACACCTAGCCATAGCCTTGCCCCGACTACGCAGGCCAGTACTCCTCTTCATCATTTCAACAGTCTTTCTTAGCATGTTTATTACAAGAACAGGACTTAGCCCCCTTCATAGCTTCGGGGCACCAGGTCTTGGCGCATTAATTCTACTGGGCTACACTATTGGGTTCTTCGTCTTATCACTTTATGTGTTGTCTAGGGAAAGCTTTATCGAGGAAGTAAAGGGGGCATTGAAGAGGCGCAACCCGTACCATGTTGGTATGTTAATCGCTTCTGCTGCACTTGGTATAGCCGCTCTCTTTGTCTTCTCAAGCCTCTTCCTACCATCAATACTAGTTGCACTTGGCCAGTCTGTTAACGTGCCCCAAATGAGTAGTGGTATAGCGTTCTATCACCCAGTACTCTACCCAATACTGATTGTGCTACTTGCCTCACTCCCATTAGCGCTTCTTGGCGACAAACTTGGATGGCGTGGCTCAATAGCCCTCCTAATAACCACCAGCATTGTTTCAACTCTAGCTGGCGTAGCTGCCCTTCTCGGTAAAATAGTCTTGGCTCCGCTTACCCCAATTACAACAAACGCTCTGATGGCCTTCGGGCTCCCATGGGCTGCCGTAGCTGCTGCAACTGCCTTAGTTGATGCAGGCCGTAGGCTAGTCTCGGGGCTAAGAGGATTAGTGAATCGAATGTTTGGTATAGATCTTCTTCATCTGGGTATGGCATTAACCGCATTAGGAGTCTTATTAAGTGGGACCTACTCATTTAACGACTTCTACTTCTACGAGTATGCTGTTAAGCCTGGCGAACCCGTTATTCTGCCAGGCGGGATAAAGCTTAGTCTTGTAGATTACAGCTACTCGATCAGCGATAGTGTTGTTGATATCTATACGGGGTATGTGGGGAGGTATACGACTTATTTCCTGGCCTGGGAGGGGTTAATGGCATTGACGCTAGACCTTGC
Source organism: Pyrodictiaceae archaeon (assembly GCA_027046105.1). The sequence continues at coordinate 19,830 of JALTZQ010000044.1, read as the reverse complement.
TGATATTCTCCGTGCATACGAGGAAGGTAAAAAGATCATTGAAAACAACGTGACTATCCAAAGGCTAACAGAACTCGCAAGAAAGGGTGTAATTGAATTAGATGAAAACGTTACTAGTGAAACTGTCATTGAAGGCTCAATAATACAACGCAACTTTGCAGCCAATACAACTATATGGCTGCCATTCATTGGGGGTAAAGCTAGTCTCATTATTAAGCCTAAGACAGTCAGATTGACAATTACACCACAGTTTGATAGGCAAGGCGCCCTTGTCGCAACAAACGTAGGAGCATGGCTTAAGGCTGAAAAGCTTACTATAGAGCCCATTGCTTCACCAATTGAAAGTACCAACATTAGTGGGGTCCACAATCTCTTCGAGCTTAGGCTTAGTAAACCGGCCAAACTAGAACTCGGCAACGTAAGTATAACGCTATATGGTGCCAGTATTGTATCAGCTGATTTAATGGAGAGGCCTGGAAGAGGGAGAATAAGCCTAATCAACAACACACTCACAATCGAGAATGCCTATTTGTCACTAAATGCTACAATAGAAGTTAATGGGCTTAGAATAAGAGTACCATCCAGTCTCCCGCGTGGCGTCTCTGTATACATGTACTTGAGCCAGAATCCTGATCCCTACGTTAAAGCTCTAATGGAGAGTGATGTGTATGATGTCCTTACCAATGAGAAAAGGCTCACTAGCATACTATCGACGCCCGAATGTCTGGCAGTAAACAATTGCTTCGGCTATATTGATGGTCCTAGGCTTGTACCAGAGACCGCCTGGCTAGAGCTCGATCTACGTATTGACTGGAATGGACAAAGCGTCACCATACCAGTGAAGATACGGTTTGAGGCATATGGCGAGGTTCAAGGTATACATGGCCTTGTCCCTGTTGTTGTACATCCTATTATTGGCCTTGATGAAATGTATATCGTAGTATATCCGCCAACACTAACAGCGCCAATACCTGGTGCCAAGAATACTTTCCACGAACTACTAGTCTACTATCTAAGCGAGACGTTTAAGACATTACCACCAGAAAAGAAGCTAGCACTCGCAGCCATCATGGCCGCAGGCTACTATAGCGATATACTACGTAATATGGGCCCGCAACAGAGACCATTTATGCTTGAACAAGTACTTCTTGAGCTCTACCTCGCTGCTGAAAAGTTCAATCCCGAAAACTCGACTATAGTTAGAGAAGGTATACAAGTCAAGGTGAAGATAGTGCCCGGTGTGGTACTGGTTTGGCTTGGGCCAACAATAATGGCACTTTCAGCTATCTATACTCTTGTTGCACGCATCCTATATGCTAGATTTTTGAAAGCTCGTCCTCAAGTAGTCGAAGAGACTGCCGGAGCTCAGTAAGGACTTTGAGTCTTTGTTCTCTACGCCTTTCTGCTTCCCTCCATACATCAAGTTTATCGGGTGGCGGAGAGCGCTTTGGAACCTCTCTTGTTGAGCCATCAAGACCTATGTGCGCCATTGTGAAGTGTGCTGTTGTTGTATGCTTCTTAGCACCATCTAGCCCTATGGATATTGTTTTCAGTGTTATCTCGAGCGTACGTCGTCCTACATAGGTAATTGCCGCATGTATCTCCACTATATCACCGGGGCGCATGGGCGAGTAGAATGCAGTTGCATCAACAGCTGCTGTGACTACAGGTCCACCTGCATATGCTGACCCAAGTATGCCTGCTGTCTCGTCGAGCCAGTATAGGAGGCGGCCAGCATGCAGTGTATCGGCATACACGGTATCCTCTGGCATCACTATCCGGTAATTTACTAATTGGTATTCGTCCCATAGACTAGGTGGAGGGGATAGATCGTTTACAGCCATTCTCCTACGCTCGATTAGTGGTTTTCTCTGCATTCTACGAGACTGTGCCTCTTCTGCTAGCTTTTCCTCCCAAGGACTTGCTGGTTCAACTCTAACTGGTACAGGGCGTGGCCTAAGAGATGAATCTACTGAGACAGCTGCAAGATGCGCATAAGTGGTTACATAGGCTCGTTCACTTCTACGTGAGTAGGCAAGAACCCCTATTTCCATGCTTGTCCTACCAATAAACGATACCCATGCACGCACATAGAATACATCACCAACCAGTACTGGGTTAAGAAAGAACATGTGATCCATGCTAGCAATGACTATTGGGCCTCGCGCTACACGAACACCAGCGAGCATCGCTGCCTCCACTATCCATTCAAGCACCCTACCTCCATGCATTCTGCCCAGAGGGTTAGCATGCCTAGGTAGAACTATGCGTACTGTCTCAACAACAGTATCACAGATCTCTACACGATCACCTATTACCCTCGTGCCCTTGCAGTACAGTATGTTCTTAAGCGCCTCAATATCGGGCAAGGTTTCCTCCCACCAATTGCTGGGCTAGGCACATATATGGGATAAAGTTCTTCCCTAGACTACTTTCTTACGGCACATACTTATCCAAGAGTAGTTAACTACATGGTTCCCGGTGTAGCCACCTTGGTCTTAAAGAGAATAGATTTATCTAATGCAGAACGCCTCTTTTACCCCACTGTTCCAGTACTCGTTACTGTTGAGTATAATGGACGCATAGGTGGTATGCTTGCTGCTTGGTGGTGCCAAGTATCTTTCAAGCCCCTACTTGTCGCTGTAGCTATCGCCCCAGAACGCTACACCTATAAGCTCATAAAGAAGAGTGGAGTATTTGCATTAAACCTACTTGACTATAGCCTAGTAGATAAGACTCCCTTCTTAGGCGACGTCTCTGAGAGGTTCTTTAAGGACAAGATAAGAGAAGCAGGATTAACAATCATGCGTGGCGAGGTGCTTGGTGCACCAATTGTAACTGAAGCTGCAGCGGCTATTGAGGCACGTCTTTACAAGATTGTCGAAGCTGGTGACCACGATCTCTTCATAGGTGAAGTCGTAGCTGCCTACGCCATCGAGGATTTCGAGAATGGTATGTGGAGGCTTAAGAAATACCGTCCATTAATGTATCTTGGCCGCACTAGGAGACCTGGCCCCGTCTACCGGGTATATGTGGCTGCTAAAGAGTTTGAGAAACGTGAGTTAGAATTCGCGGCTGGAAGACTCAAAGAGTATGCTGAAAGACGTAGAATGGTTCTTAATGAAGTATATCGTGCCGCGGATGAGGCCCGTACAGAAGATGAACTACGGCAGGTGATTGCTGAGATAGTTTCTAAATATGGCTTAGAGGCTGACGATGTAGAGTACTATTTTGAGGAGGCACGTAGAAGGATGAAGACAAAGCGCTAACTGGTGCCCCACTGTGCTTCATTTCGTCTTTTAGGCTTTTTGTGCTTCACGCGTAGATATCGCCATCGCTATCAACATCATTACTGCACCAATTACCTGGATCAGCGACATTGTCTCTCCAAGGACAATGTTCGCGAATATTGCTGCAAATACAGGCTCAAGTAGGTATATTAGTGCAGCAACTTCTGGCTTAACATATCGTTGACCATATACTTGTAGTGTGAAAGCAGCTACACTGCATGCTAGAGCCAAGTACACCACCATTAATAGACTTGTTGAGGATACTACAAGATCTCCTGCTGAAACTATGTCGGGTACTATGAAGGCCAGTGCAGGCAACATCTCAAAGAATACAAAGATCAACGGATTGCCCCGACTATAGCGATCAACAATAACCACTTGAGCGGCCCACGCCACGGCGCCAAATAATACAAGTATGTCGCCTACGTTAGGCCCTCCCGTAGGATTCGTGAATAGATAGAGGCCTATCACGCTTAGTAGGAGTGAGGCAGCTAAACTAGGACTATAACGGCTAAGAACTAAAGCAACATAGACATGGACAAATACAACATTTAATCCAGTAATAAATGCACTATTAGATGCTGTCGTTAACCCTGTACCCCAGCCTTGTAGCCATAATCCAAGTGCATAAGCTATCCCGGCTAGGAGGCCTCCACGTACCGTAATTATGTGTTTGTTCGTTGCTTTACTAAGCTCCTTCAAGACGAATGGTAAGAGGGCCATGCATGCTATAAGGCTACGTAGCCAGACATAACGATACTCACCTATATCTATGACAACGAGCTTTATAAATGGAAATGATGATCCCCATAGAATGGTTGTAGCCATCAATGCTACAAAGCCCTTGGCAATACTGCTAGCCAGTATAGTCACCGGGAACGGAGCATCTACGATAGTTCTAGGGCTACTTAAGGTAGTTTGTGTAAGTTTAACCGGATTAACATATGCTATTCTTTCACGTCCGATAGATAGCTGCTGTGGCGGATACGGAGTTATGAAAATAAGAAGCCCGTTAGGTTAGCCTAACGAAAGGTTAGTGACACGGGCTGGAGGGGAAGGCCATGGCCACAGTTTACTCTATTGCACATCTCCTACACTTACTGGCAGCTTCAATCTGGATAGGTGGACACCTTGTTCTGGCCCTTGGCTATTTACCCCGTGCTTTTCGGACAGGCTCGCTAAGAGAGCTAGATCGCTATGAAGCTGTTTATGAAAAGATTGGTTTGCCAAGCCTGATAATAGCTGTGGCTACTGGCATCTATATGGGGATAAACTGGTACCCCATAGACCAGTGGTTCACATTCCAGGGAAAGGCATGGATTTTAGGGGTGAAGGCACTACTGGTCTTAGCCACAATAGGACTAGCTATTGATGCGAGGCTTAGGATAATAGCACGTGCAAGAAGAAGTGGTATTGAACCGAACATAATTGATCTGGGTATCCACATAATGCTTGTTACGATAATAGCTGTAGGATTTCTGGTCCTGGGCTGGCTGCTAAGGAATATCTAAGGACTACTATAGGGGATAGGTATGATTATAAGTTTAAAGAACTGAGACAACTACATGGTATGAATAGCACTGTGTTATAGAGTAGTGTGGGGTGGTTTTGTAACCTTGTTTGAAGAGGAGGTTGGTCTTCCAGGGCATCCTTCAAAAAAGGAGTGGGCTAAGAAGCTGCAAAGGTTCCTTAAAGAAAACGGTTTCTCCTTTGATGCTGAAGGTGAAGCCACATTGGTAAATTTAGGTGAAGTCACCATTGAGGTTGGAGAATCGAATGGCAAGTATGCTGTTACAGTCTCAGTACCACTACCTGGAGCAGGTGAAGATGACGATCCAGACCATTATAGTGAGGCATTCAGGAAAGCAATAACAGTAATGCTAGGCATTGGTGGGAGCCTAGAGTATCAGCTTGATACAAGCCTACCCGACTACCCTACACTCTATATTACGAGAAAGTTTGATGACCCCGAGGAGCTTGTGGATAAGTTGATTAGTGCTCTGAGAAAAATCGGTCCAAGAACCTCTAGGAGTATTAGAGAAGAAACATAGTGGGCCATTGTTTTACTTGTTATGGGCTTCTAGATGCCACCTTTAAAATGTTTTTCAGCTCTTCAAGGAGGATTATTGCTGAGGATACAGCGATACCAAGTGCCATAACCATTAGTGAGGGTTCTACGAGTGTTTCGAGCCAAATGTTGTTATATGGGTTAGGTTGGTAGGGTTCCGGTTTTCCTCCTAGCATGTAAAGATTTACCGTTATCGACGACAATACGTAGCCTATTAGGGCTAGCCAGCCCCCTATAGTAGCTATCTTACTTATTCGCTGGCTTCTGTACGTTTGTGTAGCAATGGCAGATAACAATAATATTATGCCCCATCCCGCTAGTAGTATATGCCAGTGACCAATACTATATGCTAGCTCTGCCCAATCCCAGGCAGGATCCCGGAACTCTGGGTTAATGAAGAGTGTCGGTTTACGAAGACTTACTGCTACTATGACTCCAGGAACTATAACTGATACCCATAACAAGATGCTCCCTATACGTAGACTCCAAGCTAGTAAACCCTTTGTATCAAAGGGATTCGATCTCACTGTTTTGAATGATAAGATTGTTGCCCCAAGGAGAAGGGTAAGTGAAGCAGGAGTTATCACGATATGGGCTATGCCTCCAAACGGCCAAACCGCATATGTGGCTAACGCTGTTACTATTAAACCCGCTAGAACCATGTAGGATGCAAGCTTTACGATCCGAGAATAAGGTGGCGTAACAAGTTTCAATGCTATAAGGAAGGCCATAGCCATTGCTACTGCAAGCATGGCATGTTTATGTGCAACCCATGCACGCCATAGCTCATTATGCTCAGCAAGGTCAGGATCATATCTTGACAATATCTTTGCTTCAATGAACGCCTTTTTAGCTTCATCATCCATATAGCTTGCTCCTATGTAGCCACCTATAGCACCACCTATTAGGAGGAGTATAAGACCTATCCTTTGAGCATATTCAAGTACATCACTTGGCTTTATCCGTGTTGCAAGCAAGAGTCCGGATGCGTAGAGGATAGCGAGGCCTCCTATGAAGATACCGTGTAGTGGCGGTGTACGCGCTACATATGCATAGCCTATTCCACCAATTACAGTCAGTAGTGTTCCTATAAAACCCAGGAGTAGGGCATCACGCCATTCTCCACGATAAAGCCTTGAGCCTATTACTAGCATAGCATAAATCAATGTTGCAAATAAGGCATGATAGTAGTGGGCTATTCTTGCAAGGTACCATTCAGCGTCTTCCCTGCTAGGAGGTATGATTTCAGCCGCAAAACCATTGAATCGTGATGCAGGTAGGTGTTCAGGTAGACCGATCAGTGGTCTCAAGGATTTCAATGGTGGCGATAATAGTATTCCCCAACAAACTACGATAATGACAAGTACCAGTGCTGCTATGCGGTGTAGCCCTGTCTGCATATGCTTAAAACCTCCTCGAACGCTAGGACCTGGTTGGAAAGAAGCTCTAATTCTTTACACCGAAAATAAACAGGCTTTAGCGTAAGCCTCTCACCCCAATGGGAAACTATGAATACTTTGGGGAGCATAGGTAGACTTCTTAGGAAAGCAGTCACAGTATATGAGGCAACACTGTTTAACTCTTATGTGTATAGAGAAAATAGTGACTGAAGACTTCAGTGTCTTAGAGAGGTTGTCTAAGGTTGGACGAGTATACACTTTATGGGCTCGAGTTATTGAAGAAGCTTATTCGTATCCCTACAGTAAACCCCCCTGGCGAAAAGTATGAGGAAGCAGCCAGTCTCCTAAGGGATGAACTTCGCACTATAGGATTTCACGTCGAAATAATCCGTATCCCAGAGGACTGGCTCGATCAATACTATCCTTATGCACCACAACACCACGGGTATCCAAGACCTATTGTGTATGCTTGGTTAGGGTCAAGGAATAAGCCTAGCCTACACTTCAATGGTCACTATGATGTTGTTCCTCCAGGTTCGGGTTGGAGTCGAGACCCCTTCGACCCCTATATCGAGGGAGACTATATTTACGGGCGTGGATCTAATGACATGAAAGCTGGTATCGCTGCAGCTGTTGCTGCTTTAAAGGCTGTTGTTGAAAGGGACATTGTGGGAGACGAGCTTCGTCTTGAAGCCGCCTTTGTGCCGGACGAGGAAGCTGGTGGAGCAGGTACAAGATATCTTGTTGACGTTGTAGGGGTTAAACCCAGCTATGTAGTTATACCTGAGCCCTCCAGTATCGAGAGAATAACGATAGGGCATCGCGGCTATATTCGGGGTTTGGTACGCGTTTATGGCAGACAAGTACATGCTAGTCTACCTGGGTTAGGCGAGAACGCGTTCGAGAAAGCGTGTCTACTAGTTACAAGACTTATCAAGTACAGGGAAAAGCTAGCATCCATGAAGAGTAAGTATCCATTTGACGTAGAGGAGGCTTCTCATCCAACACTGGCTCTAGGAGGTTATGCTGAGAGTACGAGCAGGAAAGATAATATTGTGCCTGGTGAATTTGTCTTTAGCTTTGATCGACGGGTAATACCTGACGAGGATATCGGGGAAGCTGTTAAGGACTTACAGAAAGCGGTAGAGGAAGCTGCGCAAAGCGTAGGCGCGTCTGTAGATATTGAAGTTAAATCAGCTATCCCTCCAGCAGTGATTGATCCAGGCTCAAGGATAGTCAGAGCTGCTCGCGAAGCCGTGTATAAAGTGCTTGGTAAGGAGCCTACTATTACAGTCTCTGCTGGGAGATCAGACCAAGTCTACTACGTGAGGAAGGGTATTGAAGCCATCACATGGGGGCCTGGGGTCTTTGGGACATCACATACACCTAACGAGTACACATCAATAACGCAACTAGACATTGCTGTCAAGGCATATATTGAGCTAGCAAGAATACTCACAAGCACATAGCCTAGGGGAATTTACCTCACCGGAGAGAGGCGACTGGAGAATATCGGGAATTGTTTGCTCCATACCATTACTTGTATGAGCTTAGACGTTTCTTGACCATCTCCAATGCTTCGGCAATACGAGTACCTGGCCTAACTATAATCGGTTCAATACCTTTACTCCTTATGAACTCGTGTCCACCAGGACCAAATGCTGTGGCTACAACAAAACCACAACTTCTATTCAATTCTAGTATCAATGATCTTTTACGACCATGTCCATGCATTTTGCGGAAGGGATTCATAATCCTGCGTACAAGCCTCCATTCATTGTTTTCAAGGATAAAATGTAGATAAAATACTGCATCACCAAAGTGGCCATCTTTTACATAAACCCCATCATCAGTAGCTATCGAGATGCAGACGGCCATTATCGCACCCTTCAGCACGCTATTCCTTCTTGGATCTTAGCTCCTCTATTCGTTTCATTACTAAATCCAGTTCCTTACGAACTAGATCTAGCTCATTCTCCAACATCCTCATATAGTATTTCAATAGCAGCTTGTATTGCTCAAGGAATTGAAGCTCGTCAATACTTTCCACCCAATTAACCCATCTGTCAAAAGGAGCTAAGGGTCTCCAAAAACTAAAGGGCCCTTTCCAAAATATACGCAAGAACCACCATGGTGGAGCCATTTACACCCACCTCCACCACGGCCTAAAACGTGGCATATAGATCATTCTCCATCTGAACCATGGTTGCAGAAAAGTATTCATAAACAAGATCTGATGAAACCCATGACCATATCTTTTTGACCATCTCCAACGCCAACGCAAGATGCTCTCCCAGCTATTGAGATATAGCACATAAATTTATATATCTTTCTGTGATACTGGTATCCAAAACTATTTTCAAACCATGCCCTACCATCTCCGACTAACGGCTTCATAGAGGGTTTATGGGGTGTGTTGAGGTTCATGGGTAGATGGAGGTGGAGACGTGGATGGAGAGGAACTGGGAGACCGCCATCACCATTGTATCTAGGATTTCTACCAAAAGTGTATAGCTATGCACCTATACCTGATCGAGGCCTTGACCCTATAGTACTTAGTTATCCAGAGGTTGAGGTTCTAAGACTAGTTGATTTAGAGGGAAGGAGTTATGAGGAAGCAGCTACTGTGATGGGTGCTTCAAGGGCCACTATTTGGAGACTAGTCCGTAATGCAAGACGGAAAATAGCTCAAGCTCTTGTTGAAGGGAGGCCTATAGTGATAGAGCCTGGAGGTGAAATCGAGGAGGTTAGCTAGGGTATGCTAACTCGTCCCACTTCTTGGATCCTATTTGTCCCCATGGCTAGTATGTTCAAGTGGTGTATGGAGGGTGCCTTATGGTTCGTGTCGAGGTAGAAGCCAAGATAGTACTTCCTTCGTGTAGTATGCTTGGCCGCGTAGAGGATGCAATCCAAGAACTGGGTGCAGTACTAATAAACAATGTTGTTGAAGAAGACATTTACTATCAACATCCATGTCGTGATTTCTCCTCAACTGACGAAGCCCTAAGACTTAGGCGGACAAATAGTGGAGTCTATGAGCTAACATATAAGGGGCCCAAAAAGAAGCAGCATGGGCTTAAAGAGAGGCCAGAGATAACACTTCGTGTCACTGATGCTGATACCATAGTCGAGCTTCTACATATGCTAGGTTTTCGCGAAGTTGCCTTAGTACGTAAACGTCGACGCTACTACCGCCTAAACGACTTTATTGTCACACTCGACGAAGTTAATGGTTTAGGTTGTTTTGTTGAAATAGAATACGCTGGTGCGGATAAGGATGTAGACCAGAAAATGGAGTGGGTCATGGAAATGCTAGGCCTTAAGGACTATCCCAGAACAGTGAAATCTTACCTAGAGATGATACTCGAAAAGAAACCATAAATGGGGAACTGTTTCCTCGTTACCCCTTACATTATCACTGTTACCTGGTCCAACTTGTTTTACTTAATTCCGCAAAGCACTATCTACACTAGTCTAAGCTTTCCTCAACAAGCTTAGCCGCATACATTCCAAGTAGTCTCGTTTTGTCGATTGCATAGCGGAATGGTATTAGATCAAGCCATGCACTAGTTGTGAGAAGCACCTTCTCCGGCTTACCAGTTGAGGCATAAGCTTCCCTAGCTACATCTCGGATTTTCTCATATGGGTCTGGATATATGTCCCTTGCTTGCACTATTCCAAGGCCAAGGCCGTGGCCTCCTAGACCCTTATTCTTCAGTAGACTCAATGCCTTGGCTGGATTATCAGCTAGATCTATTACTATGTAGTCGACCTTGGCTTCTAGAATGGCTTCGTATACTTCTGGTACGGGTACATTATATGGTATCGCTATTCTTGACGACGCGTTAAGACCCTTCACAATCTTGTTTATGAGGTTTACTGCATGGACTGCATCATCTACACTTACATCTACATCAGCTAGGTATGGTTCATCTATTTGGATGATACTTGCTCCAGCCTCAACACTAAGCCTAGCTTCAGCAGAGAGTATCTCTGCTATTGCCTCCGCTAGCTCCCATTCACTTTTCCCTGTCTTATTATGGGAGAGCTTTGCAAACGTGAGAGGGCCTGGCACCACTATTTTGAGGCCTACACCTTCAGGTAATGCCTCAATGACGTGGCGTACACGGGGAGGCCATACATAATATTTCGGGCTAGGTAGATCGGTAAACACTGGCTTTCGATAGAAGAAATTATTATCAAACCATCTAGCGAGTTCACCCAACCCAGTATTTAGCCAAGCCTCTGCAAAGGGTCTTAAAGGGTCATGCCAATCCATCATGCCATCGACTACTGCTGTCATGCCTGACCCTAGCTGAATCCCTATAATCATCATTGTATCTTCTACTAGGACTTGTCCTACTCTCCACGTTGTTTCCTCAGCTTTCTCCTCAAGTCTCCTCCTCAGTCTACGATACCGGTCGCTCCGAGGATAACCGCCCAAGACTTCAACAGACAAAACAAATGTCATGACGAAACGCCCCTTCGCCTCATAGTCGCGTCTTAAACCGTTAGCACAGCCTTCTAAGCGCGAGGAGAACCGTAGGGTAGCTGAAAAAGCTAGTGGAGCCTCTCTGGGTTTATAGGAGGGAGGTGCTTTTTCCTGTAATGCCTAAGTATCCTGGCTGGGGCTGGAATATAGAATGGGCTGTGATGTAGAATCCGGGATCTGAACCGGTAGAGGGCACTCTCTCGCCGGTGTGTTGAACGCGTACTAGGCTGAGCCTTACGTGATAGGAAAGAGGTGCCGAGACACGGTGCAGTATGTCATGCGTTCACTGGAGTTTGATGTTGGCGGCGTAGTATTTGCGACTATTGACGCTAGCGTTGTACGGAGAGCTGCGGTATTTGACGCCGTAGTCGTTGTTGGTGATGAGTATGGTATCGTAGACCGGTTTGATGCCTATAAGCTTCTCGGTGTAGAGGCTAGGCTTTACCCGCTTCCTGCAAACGAGGCGCCTACGCTTGTCTCTCTACTAGGCCTACTAGGTTGGATTAGAAGACAAGTCTCTGAGGGGCGTCGAGTACTTGTTGAAGGAGCTGGAGGCCAAACCATTATTGCAATAGCGTTTATGATGCTTGAGGGAATGGGGCTTACTGAGGCCATAGCGGAGGCGCGATCAAGAGGCTTTGAGCTTCTCAACCCCCTTCAGCTTCGCATACTCACTATACTTGATGCTCTACGCTTGTCCGGAGTAGACTTGTGGGGTGAAGCAGAGAAGTATAGGAAAGATGCATTCACGGGTGGAGATGCCCACCTCTCGACCATAGTGGAGCTTGCCATAGAGCACTATCTGCAGTTATCACCTTTTCTCCCTATTTCCGCCTCCAAACTCTACTATGCTCTCACCGAGAGGGATAAACACCCAAGACTCACTGATAGTGAACGAGCCATACTTGAAGCTTCAAAGGCACTTGACCATACAATGATCGGTGCTGTGCGCAATATTGCTATAGAGAATTTGGGGAGTTTCCTAAGAGTAAACCTGGGCTGTATGTTATTGCTTCGGGAAGGCGAATGCTGGGTTGAAGCTAACACTGCTGATCCTGCTTACCGACGAATAGCATCAATGCTTGGCCTGAAAGGCGTCGACTACGTCATGGCATCCCCAGAGGAGGTAGCGTGTCTATCGTATGCATCCTTGTACCCTGATGTGTGTGAGCAGACATGACACTCATTGCCGGTGTTGATGAGGCCGGTAGAGGGCCCGTAATAGGCCCAATGATCATTGCCGGCGTCGTAGTCCACGAAGCCGATATTAAAATACTTAATGGGGCTGGTGTCGTAGATAGTAAGATGCTACCACCAACGCAGCGAAGTAGACTTGCCGCTCTTATAACCAACTATGCCATCCATATTATTACTGTCGAGGTTCCACCAGAGATGATTGATATTCTAAATCTTAACAAGATCGAGCTAGATACGTTTACACTAATATCCTCACGCTTTTGCCGTACATGGGGTGAGCGATTACATCTCCTCGTAGTAGATAGTGTTGGTGAACCAAGTAGGGTAGAGGAACCATTGTCGAGGGTTTGCACCAGTGCACGTGTACTTGCTAAACACCATGCTGATAGAGACTATGTAGTGGTTGCAGCAGCAAGCATCATTGCAAAGACGAGAAGGGACAAAGTAGTAGAGGATCTTAAGAAGAGGTACGGTGACTTTGGCAGCGGGTACCCTACAGATCCACGTACAATAAACTGGATCAAGGCTATGTACCGAGAGAAACCCGATGATCCCCCACCAATAGTTAGAAGAAGCTGGGGACTACTCAAACGGATCGCGCCCCGATGGTATCGTGAGAAAAGGGTTGACTGGACCAGGCAAAGAACGCTCATGGACTACTTGGGATAAGGGCCAGAGGCCGCGATAGCGCTGTTTGGAGGAGATTAGCATAGGATTAGGTGACTACTCTAGAGTAGGTCGTGGGGCTCGGTTACGGCCACACACCACATACATGTTTCGGGTAAGCCCACCTCTCCTCACAGCCCCAGAGAGGGGAAATCTTAGGCTCTATAGAGGGCATTATGTCTTGAGGTCGCCGTGGCTTGGCTTGATAGATTGTCTACGTTTTGGCTTGAAACCAAATGCATCCGTAAAGGACTATAGTGCTGCTGTTAACGTTATCATTACTCTTTGCCCTGACCCCCGCGTGGTTATGGTGGAAAAAGCGCTACGTAAAGGTGATCCCTGGAGCGGTGATATGGCTTTTCCTGGCGGAAGGCGAGAGGACGGAGACCGTTCACCCATCGATACCGCCATTAGAGAAACCTTAGAGGAGGCTTGTCTCGAGCCTACCTCATACTCTGTCCTAGGTTTTCTTAATACAGCTAGTCCGCGTAATGCTCCATGGCTACAAGTGGTGCCAGTTGTTTCCTTTGCTAAGAACTGCCCCAAAGACGTCTTAGCCAATTGTAGGAGCACGGAAATTGCACGTGTGACACTTGTGCCTCTCCCAAGGATGCTCACGACCCAGCTCGTGCTACATCCTATACGAGGTAGGCTAGTTGAAGCTTACCGTGATTGGTACGGCAACATCGTATGGGGTATGAGCCTAAGAGTGCTTCAAAGCCTCCTGGGTATCTTGTATGGCTGCAAGCACTGGCCCGGATGTGCCTCCGTCTGGAAGCGTGTACCCGATGGGTTGAAATAAGGGGGCTAGCTCTGTGGCTGATGTAGCCTGGGTGTTCTAGGGTAGCGCGGGGTGGCCTCTTGTGGCCGAGTCTGGCGTCGAGGTCTCAGTGGTAAATCTACTTGATGTGTTAAAGCAGGGTAAGTTAGATGATCTTCTCGGGGGCCTGGAGAAGCTCGACCACGTTTACTTTAAGGTATATAGGCTGCCAAGACCGGTGGTCAGGATTCGTGCTGCCTCGAAAAGGATAGTCGTTGTCGATGAGGGGAAGCTAGCCAGGCTTGAGTACTCGTTTCTGTTAAGTCTTCTTGAGGCTGCAAAGAAGGGGGTCAATCCGGTTTTCCGGGATTTCGCTGTTCTTGTGGGCGACTACAAGGCTGCAGCAGGTTATCTTGTGGAGATGTGGCGTGAAGGACTAGTTGTACCAGGCGATCGCAGTAAAATGCTGGACCTGTTAATGGCTTATAATAGCCTCAGCCAGAGAGGATATGAAAGGAGGATAGCACGTGCACTTGACATGGAATTTCGTTTAGCTACTGAGGCTATTGAGAAACTTGGCTCAGAGAGGATAATATGCGTCTACCGGGATGGGAAACTTGGCTGCAAATATACAGTTAGTAAGGCATTGAGAAGCCAGGCTAAGGCACAAGTAAAAGCATTCAATGATGCTATTAGAAAGGGTTAGGATATGCCATGGAAAGGCTTATTCTCCGTTGGTGGCTTCATGCATGCATTGAGCTAGAATACGCTGGTAAACGTCTCATGATAGATCCACATGATGGTGCTAGTCTGGGTGTAGGCCTTAGTCCTCCACCTAGGGAGCCAGATTATGTACTTGTAACACATGAACACTATGACCATAATGCTGTAGAAGCTGTTGCAGGAGAGAATACTGTCGTTCTACGTGAGCATGTAGGAGACTTCGAGCTTGGTCCTTATAGAGTGAGGGGAGTTAAGCTACCACACGACGAGTATAATGGCCGTATACGTGGCTGGGTAGTAGCTTACCATGTAAAAGCCGGGGAGATAAGCGTTGTTCACCTAAGCGATCTTGGACGTCCATTAACTAGTGATGAAGCCGAAATGCTGGGCAACTCAGACATTGTATTTGCTCCTGCCGGTGGCGTCTACACACTACATCCACGCCAAGCTCTTGAGGTGGCGGAGGCCCTCAACGCTAAAGTACTTGTACCGATCCACTATTGGCTACCTGGAATACAACTGCCCCTTGACCCCCTAGACACTATATTAAGGTATGCCAAGAAATGGCGTGTTGTCCGTCTTGAGAGCAACGAGCTAGTGGTTTCACGCAATGATATACCAGATGAGAAGACCATTGTAGTCTTTGCACCCCCAAAACGGTGACTCTCTGTCTTGGCCCCAAACAGGCCCTATATACTCGTCTTCTCAACAACCACTATAGATGGACGTATAGCATCTTCAACAGGTTATAGCATGCTTAGTTGTGGTTATGATCTCGCACGGCTTCGCCTACTACGAGGCTACGTAGACGCTGTCATGATTGGCGCAAACACGGTGCTTGTAGACAATCCACGCCTTGTCAAAAGGATCAATCCGCGTAGTAACAGATACTATAGGATAGTTATCGACGGCAAACTTAGACTTACTCCCAAATACCGTGTCTTCACTGACAAGTCGAGCCCCACTATAGTGGTGACATCACTCAATGCTCCCAATGAGCGTGTAAGAGCTTTTCGCGAAGTAGGAGTGGATATCGTAAAGGTTCCCGAGACCATGGACGGCCTCGACTTATTAGCTGCAATGGAGATACTTTACCGTGAATATAGCATTGAAGCTGTACTCGTAGAAGGTGGTGGTAGACTTGTGTATAGTTTGCTTCGCTCTCGTCTCGCTGATGAACTTAGAGCCACCTTGACCCCATACGTATTCGCTGCTGGTACTAGCATCGTACACGATCCTCTTGAGAAAGGATTTCCAACACGTGATAGTGGCCCACGGCTAAGACTAGTATGTCACGAGCTATGTCCATGTGGAAACTGTGTACACGTAGTCTACAGAGTTGTTGACGCAAAATGTTGCCCTACTAATATAGATATACCAGCCTGTATCGCTAACGAATTACGGGCTATTGGTCCCATAAAAGAGGCTTAGGTCTCGCTCTTAGCATTTAAGCCAAGTTTCTCTTTAAGCCAGGATACTTTGATCTCATATCTCTTTCTTCGATGCCTAGGCTCTGCTCTTAGACTATGCCCATGACCTCCCTTGGTAAATACTACTAGCTTTGACTCTTTCCCATTCATCACCAGTGCTGTATGCATTGCTAAAGCTTGATCTATGAAACAGCGGTAATCCTGCATACTATGTATAATCAGCATGGGGGTCTTCACTTTATCCACATTGTATACTGGGCTTTTACGCACATACTCCTCCAGATTATCCAGAGGTGTACCGCCTATCTGGTCTGGGTTAAACCAGTAACCTATATCACTGGCCCAGTAATCAGCAATCCAATCCGCTATACCATTTTCGCTAACCGCTGCACGGAATTTATCAGTCTTAGTAACTATCACGTTCGTCATGTACCCACCATAGCTTATACCGGTTACCGCCATCCTCTCCCTATCCACAATACCATCTAGCTGTTCAAGAACATTATCTAGGAAAGCCATTAACTGCTTATAGTCGATATCACCATACTTGCCCCTTATGTCAGCAAATTCCTCACTATAACCATCACTCCCATGCGGGTTTGAGAAAGCAACTATGAAGCCCTCAGCCGCCATTAGCTGCATTTCTGGGTGAAAGTAGTAGCCATACATACCTTTTGGCCCACCATGGATATATAGTATTAGCGGCTTTCGACCATCACTTTCAGGGATCATAACCCATCCATCTATCTCTTCACCCTCTGCAGTTAGCCTGTAGTGCCTTGGCTCATAGAGTTTAACCTCTCTTACAAGCCATTCGTTGAGTTTAGTTATTTGTTTCGGTCCAGCATCTCTTGTGTAGAGGAATACTTCTTGGGGCTTTGTGGGGCTTGAAGCAATATAGGCGATAACATTGTTTTCGGCGTGTGCTGCCTCAACATACACACCACGCTTAGTATAGTCTCTCACCTTGCCCTCATTAAGTTCTGCGAGAACCATACTACCTGCATCCGCATAAATAATCAATGGCCTATCCTCCATGCCACCAGGTAATGCACGGATATTCCTATCCAGTACACCACACGAGATACATGAAGGTTTTTCATCGATAACCCATAGTTTATAGTGGCTTGCAATGCCTATCTCATGCCTATGCATTAAAGCATGTAGTTTACCTTCAATACAACGGAGCTCGGCCACAGCATAGTCCTCTAACACGACCTCTTTCTGGCTAGTGGTAGGATCAAGCATAACTATCTTCTTATGCGTAGGTCTACGCCAATCGATTGGTGTTGCATAGTAGATTTTCCCCTCACAAATAGTTAATGCTGTTATAGGGCTTTCCTCTACAGTAAGTCTTCTTGTTGTACCAGATGAAACGTCTACTACAAAGATTCCATGCTGTAATCCTCCAATGAGGCCCTCTCCATCAAACCATAGGGGGAGCCTATCAGTAACAACATAGTCGCCTTCCTCGTCGTAGAAGCCTGGACGAGGGATAGGCGCAACCAAGACAAGACTATCATTGTCAATCCATTCCAGGTGGGAAACACCATGCTTAAACCATGCTACTTTGCGTGGTTCTCCACGCCCACTCCATACAAAGACACCATTACCCTTCACTTTCTCGTCAACACCGCGTCTGCTCGTGAAAGCAAGCAAAGACCCGTCTGGGCTCCACCTAGGCATCGAATCGTTTTGGCCTACGAGAAACGTCGTAGCACCATCACGCCATACTATGTGAATCTCTGTTGTGACCTTGTTGTTTTCTAAATCGTTTCTCGTAACCACAAAAGCTACATCTCCCCTTGCCGAGACGCGAGGATCGCTTGGCCGTTGTAAACGTAGAATATCATCTATTGTTAACCTTCTTTTCGGAGACAAGACCAGAGCAACACCATAGCTAGAAGACGATCGTTGATAAACTTAAAGAATTCTTCGCCGAGACCACGCACTAGTCGCATTAACCAGCCTTACCTCCCTTACCTTATTCATAGCCTGGAGAGGAGAATAGCGACAAACGCTGGGTTAAGGGTATTAGGAGTGTCAGGAAAGCCAGTTTATGGCGGTTCTTGGGAATAGGTCTAGTGTTGATGGAGGTTTACTACTAGGATGATGACCTGTAGAGTGAGGGTTGTCATAGGGGGGCTTGTGGTTGTTATTATCGCGGGTTCTGCTTATACCCTAGCTAGGCCTGCTCTTGCATTCCTGGTTGAGAAAGCTACAAGAGACAATACCATCGTCACGGTTTCTCTACTTACTACTAGCTTTTTAGTTGCCCGTAGTGTTGCTGCACCTTTTGCTGGATACCTTGGTGATAAAAGGCCTAGTCTTCGTGTTAGTATTCTCCAATTAGCTCTCTTCCCATCAACAATAATACTCATTGGTATGTGGCTGATGCCACACCCTTTAACTCTGATCGCATTGATGGCTGTCTGGGGTTTTCTCTCTGGTGTGTACTGGCCTACGGCCCAATACGCTGTATCGCGAGTTGCAGGGACAAAGGCTCTTGGAACGTATTTTGGGCTTGGCGGTCTTGGAATGTCAATAGGCTATTTCATATACTCCTTACCATTCATTGACGACATGAATGCTATTCTATACAGCGCTCTGATACTTGGCCTGTCTGCCGCCATTGCCTACCCTCTATTCAGTAGTACTCAAGCGTGTATGACAATCTCCCAGGATACAATCACCATGGCTACCATAAACACTGAAGACAAAGCTACGGTGGATAGACTGGCTACCGCGATACTAGCGCCTAGAACATTATGGGTTTTGAGTGCTAGCCTTCTCCTAGGCTCCACGCGGGGAGTACTGGGTGAGTTCCTTTATGTATACCTTGCACGTGTACATGGTGTAGAGAAGAGTGTTTTGGGTAGTGTCTTAGGGTTCTCACAGCTAGTATCGATCGCTGGAAGCATTAGTGCTGGTTTTCTTGCATCAAGGCTTGGTATACACCGTGTCCTCCTTCTTGTCATCTTACTAAATAGCCTTGGCCTCATCATTGTATCAGCTAAAGTGGGCTTAATACTGGTTGCGTTCAGTCTATCACTACTGCATTTCACCGTCAATGCCAGTATGCCATTAACAAGAAACGTACTAGTGTCAGCTAGCCCCATCTATGCTGGCACTGTAATAGGAATCTCCAACACTTTATCAAATATTGGTGGTGCGGTAACCCCGGTGATAGGAGCGCTTCTTTACGAGAGTATAGACGGTGTAGTAGCTACACCATTATTGGTTCTAGACAAAAGAGGCCTTGTATTCTTAGTATTAGCGTTCTCCGGGCTATTCCTGGCACTAACCTATCCACTAATAAGGCATAATTACGGGTCTACATAGCCCTAAGCCTCTAGTCCTCCTTGTCCATAGAATTGTAAGATCTTTGATTAACCGTTTTAGCCTCCTCGGACTAGATGTTACTTTAGCGTTTTTCTTTGAGGTGAACCGTAGGGGGCAGAAGCTATTTAGACTCGTTCATGGCGGGGTTTTCAACTAGTCTTGGGGAGGTAATTGACTAGTAATATTACTAGTGTATCTCTGAGCGGGGATGGTTTAGGGTCTCGTAATGAGCCCACGGGTATTTATAGCGCTGCTTGCCCAAATTGTGCGGGCCCTGTAAGTGATGATAGACTTCTCCATAAGCTTCCATGCTATGGTTGCATGCCTGAACGTGTCTTTGTCGAGAGTCTTTCAGAAATAGCTCGTATCCTTCGCGAGAAGGGCTCTCTTAGAGAGGATTCTTCTTTAGCCTTCTATGCTGATGTGGAAGAGAGGGCCCGCCGCGTAGAAGAGTTCTTTGAG
>JALTZQ010000043.1 GCA_027046105.1 Pyrodictiaceae archaeon | reverse complement strand
CCACCATTCTTAGTGTATCTTCTAATACCATTTCTAGGCGTCCAACAACCACTGACATTCCCTTACCCTCCATTCGATCTAGTCTTGGCTGTGGACGATCGTGCTCTTGTTTCACGATTATGGGTTTTCTTGGTGCTGTTGGTAGTCTTAGCTTCTGGGGTAGTCCTTGGAATCTTTCCAGAGCTTCTATTACCTCTTTGGTGTCCCCTGGTTTCTGGTTTAGTACTACATAGGCGACTTCAGTATGTCCATCGATGACTGGTACACGTGTTGTGGTAGCAGCTATCTCGATGCTAGCGTACTTTATGGTTTCACCAGTTAACTTCCCTAGTATTTTCCTTGTCTCATTAACGACTTTCTCTTCTTCGCCCTCAATAAAGGGTATGAGGTTGTCTATTATCATTGTTGATGGTACTCCTCGTAGTCCTGCACCAGTTACTGCCTGCATAGTAGTAACTAGTACCCTTTGGAGCCCATAGGCGTCCATTAAGGGCTTAAGAGCTAGTGTAAGTATTGCTGTCGTACAGTTAGGGTTCTTGACAATTACTCCTTTCCAGCCCCGCTTCCTCTTCTGAACCTCTATGAGGCTTAAATGGTCTGGGTTGACTTCGCCGTTCACCAGTGGTACATCGGGTTCCATGCGGTAGGGGCTTGCATTAGAGAAGACAGGGAAACCCTCACGTGCTAGAAGAGGCTCGGCTTCAACGGCGGTGTCTTTGGGTAGAGCTGAGAATACTATCTCGACACCTTCTCTTCTAAGTATCTCGGGTTTAAGCTCCTCTAACCGGTAATCCCGAACCTCTTCTGGCATAGGGGCCTCGAGAACCCATGTAGTGGCGTCACTATAGCGTTGTCCACGCCTCTCTGGGCTAGCTGTTAGCACAGCTAGTTCGAACCACGGGTGATCTGTTAGTAGTTGTATGAATCTCTGTCCTACAACACCAGTTGCTCCAAGGACTGCTACGCTCAACCGGTCAGCCAAGGCTGAACCACCTCCTCGTGTAGAGTATGGGCTAAACCCCATGCATCAACTTGATCGACTATGGCTGAGACTACGGGGCTAGGCCAACCCATAACAACTGTACGTGCACGATGCTCAAGAGCTATACTGTATATACGGCCTAGGATCTCAGGTTCCGAGACACTATCACCTATAATGCTTACTGCAGCTACGGGTTCCCTATGCTCAACAGTCATAGCAATGCCCCTCTCGACGAGGCCCTGGAGTATACTTTTAGCCTTCCCACCATCACGCGCATCGACAATGAATACTATACTTGTCTCTGAGGGAGGCTGGGAAACAGCAACAATATTAATACCACTACTAGCTAGCATGCCAGCAGCACGTGCAAGTACACCTATACGGCCAGCCATGCCAGGCCCCCTCAGCACAACCATTGCTAGATCCTCAAGCACAGTAACAGCCTTAACAGGTGGGGGGCCGCCATGCCTGGTGACCAGCGTTCCCGCCTCATCTTCAAGCCCAAGGACACGAACAGGTATATCGCGGTCGTATAGGGGTTCAAAGGTTCTTGGATGAAACTTTCGTAAACCGAGCCTGGCAAGCTCTGTGGCTTCACTATAACTTAAGAGCTTAATTGTCCTAGCACCAGGTATGCGCCTAGGATCACCACTCAAGACTCCTGGTACATCAGTGTACAGCCTCACCTCGCTTGCATCAAGGTATCTTGCTAGGAGTGTTGCAGTGTAATCACTTCCCCCACGCCCAAGCAGAGTAGTAACGCCATCAATTGTTGAAGCTACAAATCCTGTGACAACCGGTACAACTCCCTCCTCAAGGAGGGGGCCTATATTTTCACGGACAAGCTTCTCTGAGACCTCATGTAGTGGATTAGCTTCCCCGAAATTTTCATCAGTAATTATACCAGCTTCACCACCATCCATCCACCTAGACTTAACCCCCATAGACCTCAACAAGTACGCCATAAGGACAGCACTAAACCTTTCACCAAAGGAAACTATATGGTCTCTTGTGCGAGGCGAAACCTCTCCCAACACATTGGTAGCCCATAGGACGCGCAACAAGTTATTGGCTAAACGGCTAAGCTCACTAGCAGCATTAGCCCATTCCTCGCCCAAGCCGAGACAATCGAGAATATCAACATATTTCTTATAGACAGACTCAACAACACCGTCAATCCCTAGTTCACGAAACCGAAGGAGAGAATCAGTAACACCCTTAACAGCCGAAACAACAACCACAACGCCATCGTATCTAGAATAGAGGTTCTTTACAATACCCACTGCACGGCGAAACCCCTCACAACTACGAAGCACACTACCCCCGAACTTCGCCACAACAACCAACGCGTATCACTCTCAGTAATCATACTCCAAACCCCAATGCAAGTAGGCTAGGAATCAGCCTTCTCTGGCCTCACATATAAAAACCTAGCGTACAGAATAAGGTGTTTAACCTCCACCCCAGCATACATGACAGTTGCTATTGTGATCAATTCTTAGACTATACTATTATAGTTTACTTGGGGTAAGGGTCAGCTAAAGCCTTTAACATGTCGAGGATTAATGGAAAGAGAAGACATTACGTGTTCCGTCCCATGTTTCTCCGTCCCTGGTGAATAATGATATAAAAGGTGATGCCCCCATGATATGACTCCATGGGTCTGCATAGTGGTTGTAATCCTTTCTATTCTCTAACTAGTTTTGCTAGTAGTTCACTGCTTATATTGCCTCCAGTAACCATTATTATCACTTTCAATCCCTTAAGGTTATTGTGTGCTTTCATGGCTGCAGCTAGTGCGGCTGCCCCAGATGGTTCGGCTATGATGCGTTCTAGGGTGAAGAGTTTTCTTACAGCGTCAAGTATTTCATCGTCTGATACGAGTACAATGTCGTCTAGCCTATTCTTTAGGACGGCGAGTGGGAGCTCGTAGGCGCGTGCTGTGGCTAGTCCTTCGGCTATTGTCTTGGCTTGGCCTGTTGAGACTAGTTCTCCTCTTCTCCATGAGAGGTAGAAGCTCTTGGCGCCTTCGGCTTGGACGCCCATCACTTTGACCTTCGGGTCTGCTGTTTTAAAGACTATTACTGCGCCACTAGCACCCGAGCCCCCACCTATAGGGTTTATGACTACATCTACGTCAGGTAGATCCTCAAGGTTCTCTAGGTGCATAGTAGCTACTCCAAGATATAGGAGGGGCTCGTTCACTGGATGGACATAGAGCATTCCCTTCTCACGTGCAAGCTTTTCGGCATACTCACGTGCCTCCTCAAAGACGCTACCGTGGAATAGCACCTCTGCACCCAGTTCACGTACAGCCTCTACCTTGGTGTGGGGGA
This sequence comes from Pyrodictiaceae archaeon, assembly GCA_027046105.1. Next base: position 2,275 of record JALTZQ010000043.1, on the reverse strand, counting down.
CACCATGCGGCATAACTATAACGGTATGTGCACCAACAAGACCGCCCGCATATGCTATTGACTGTGCGTGATTACCCGTGGATGCTGTAATTAACCCACGTTTAATAGCCTCATCGCGGTTCACGAGGACGTAGTAAACCCCACCCCTAACCTTGAATGCACGGGTAACCTGGAGATTCTCAAGCTTAAGGTAGACGTCAAAGCCAAGGAGACGCGAAAGCTTCCTCGAGTATACAATCGGTGTTCTACGGATGTAGCGTTCAATGACGCGTCTAGCTCTATACACGTTACGAAGGGTGAGCATGCTAAGTGCCTTCTCGAGTCGTTGACAGCTAAGAGTCACGCCAAAAGCCACCGAGTAGTCATAAGGCGGCTGGAATAATCTTATACACTACACGTTCGCTAACACTAAAATGATACTCTTATCCTCAAGACCAAGATCTACGTGGCTGTATATACCCTGCCTGCAGTAAGGAAAAATGTTCATGGCAAGACTTCAATAATGGGAATCAGGTAACTACTAGATCTACGTACTTACACACTGCTATTTGGCTAGTGGATAGTAGTCAACCCTTAACATTGCCTTAGATGGTTAGCGAGAGAGCTGCCTCTGCTAAATGGATTCTGGCTTCAAGGAGGCCTCCCAGGGAGTTATGCCAGGAGCTCCTTTCTCTTCAAGGAACCTCACGAAACTATGGTCAATGGTTAGCAAGGGTATGCCCTCAGCTTTGGCTACTGTGTAGTGTAGTGCGTCAATGTAGTCTCGGTGTCCACTATGGTATATCTGGGCTGCCTCGGTGAATGCTTTGGGGCGAGGTATGAGTAAATGGTATGTTCTACGTATAGCTTTAATCCCGATTTCAACACGGCTAAGCCTTTCTACCGGGATTAGCCTAAGGACTTTTCATAGTGCTTCTAGTAACCCTACCTCGAGATAATATACCTCAAACCTGCGGAAGAAAGGTATAACCTTCATGGCCTCCTCTTCAACCTCGATTCCCAGGGTTGGGAGGAGAAATGTTGTGTCCACAAGCAGCTTAGGCTTAACCGTCCCCGATATACCTCTTCTGCTGCTCAATACTCTCAGCCTCAAGCTCTTCAAGACTAATCTTTGCCACTTTCTCGCCACGCAGCGATAGCTCTACAGCATCTGGAATAGGCTCAAGCACTATCCTGCCATCCTCAACTCTTAGCTCCAATCGACTACCCTCATCAATACCGAGTATCTCAGCAACCGGCTTAGGGATGACTATGGTACGCCTCCTACCAACACGCACTTCGAGAATCAGACTCATTTTCCTCCCTCAGAAACCTAGATAATAAGCCCTCAGAGACACCTTTCTCTACTAATGCTATAGTGCTGTGGAAGACACTAAATGAGATAATCATGATAAAGGTAGTGCATAAGAACTAGAAGAACCTATATGGGCGACAAGCTAGAAAAGCCTTGACACTTAGGGAAACCGACTTGGTCTAGAAATTTAACATACCCTCCTTATTCTATAGTTTCAGCGAGAGTGTCATAGGAGCTAAGGTGTCTGGTTTCCTGGTCGGGTTTAGTGGCTCGATATTGGGTGTTGGAAGGGTTGAAGGCTGATATTGTTGTTGTCGGTTGTGGTTTAGCATCGGTTGTCGCTGGGTTTCTCATAGCTAAGAATGGTGGCTACAGGCTTGTATTTGTGGATGAGGATTGTTGTGGTTGCAGAGCAGGGGATTCACTTAGCGTAGCCAGGATAGCCTACCGTAATAATACAATGCGTAATCTTGCTCTAGTCGGCCGAGATGTTCTTAGAGAACTCCAAAGCGTTTGTGACACTTTCCATAGGCGTACTAGTGTTCTTACTGTAGTCCCAAGTGGTGTTGGTTATGACATAGCTAGGGGACTGGCTGGTGTTAGGCTTGAGGTTTTCGAGGGTCCAGGAGTTTTCTATGGCGTGAGATTGTATAGTGGTGAGGAGGCTTTATGGGAGCCTCGTGCATGGGTTATTGATGCCTTTAGCCTTATACAGTGCATCCTGGGGTTGTTAACGAGAAATGATCTAGCATTAGTCTACGAGTATAGGAGGTGGAGGTTTACGGATGATGGCATCTATATTGATGGTATGGGCGTTATTAGGGCTCAAGAGCTTATTGTAAGAGGTGATCCAGAGAAATGGCTTGGGGAAGAAACAGTAGTATATAGTCATCCTGGCAGAAAGGCACCACCAGCAGTAATAGATGCTATACACGGTTTTGCAGTACGACCAGAAACCGGGGCAGCAACAAGGATAGTTCT
>JALTZQ010000042.1 GCA_027046105.1 Pyrodictiaceae archaeon | reverse complement strand
CAAGCATACATGTTGGTATTTCTCGATCCAGAGGGCTTCGAAGTACCCTATGAGACATGGAAGCAGCTAATAGCTCCAAAAATAGACTTTATAATGTTAATACCTACACGGCATGGGATACAGCGTAATCTCAACCCAGATGCCGATGGACATGGAAAGCTTTTAGACTTTCTTCCTCCGGAATGTCATGTGCTTGTAAAGCATGACATGCAAGATGTACGGAGGCAAGTGTATAAGATAGTTAGCTGCATAAGAGACGTGGTCTATGCGTCTAAAAGTAATGTGTTACCGAAAGAAGCACAGATTAAGCCTGTTGTCGAGCTTGTAGAGGTTAAAGGGCGTTTACGAAGGCCTGAGTATCATCTGCTGATAGTGTCAACAGGGAGAGGTATAAGGTCTCCAATTAACCACGTAAGAGAGGCTGTGGAGAATGTACCAGTTAGACTTCCAGCAATCCTGGCAGAATATGCGAGAGAATTTATGAGTGATGAGGCAAGGAGGCTGTTACTAGACAGTATAGGTGGGGCGAGTTATGACCTTCTAGCGTTTATAGAGAAAGCAAAGTGGGACCGAAAGGAGGAATAACGGCCAGTAAAGCCAGAGCATGGATCAATGGCAGCACTGCCCCCAAGACCAGGGGCGATGGGTGAGGCCTCCCCGCCCTCAAACCGATGAACCGAAGGAGAACCCTTGCCCCTTCGAGCGGGGAGGAGGTCAGGCCATACAAGGAATAGCCAAAGACCAGCGAAGTACTAGGGAGGGTAGAGCCTTATCTAGCCATCTACGATTCAAAGCCTGCCCCGCCTACCTGGCAGGCTCAATAATGATACTACCATCCTCTATGCGTACATGGACGAATGCTGGCATGCCGATTGCCTCATAAGCCCACTTGGGCAAAGGAATGACAACTACCCTTGAGCTCTTATCGTTACGCACTTTGACATCACCTTTATCTTTAGGCACGTAAATAAGCCGTCCATTCTCAACTTGAATGACGTAAGAGCCTTCAGGTTCCGCATATTTACGTGGTAACGATATCTTAAATGAACGGCTGACGCGGATAACTTTCCTTATAAGTGTGTCCTCCTTAGACACCTTAACTTTCGCTTCTACCTGTCTGAGTACTTCTAGCCTGTAGGCTGGGGGTATGTTGTTTAGTATGTCCAGTATGCTGTCAACCGCCCTCGCAATGCTTATACTCACTTCTGGCGTCCCAGGTGTCTCATCCCTTGCCTGTACTACTTTTCGGGCTTCTACTCTAGAAACCATACAATCCCCCAAGTTGAGGATTAAGAACGAGGAGAGCAGGTTGAGTTTGCTCCGTTATCTAGTATCTAGCAGGCTCAACAATGATACGAGAATCTTCAAAGCGTACCTTTACATATGATGGGCTTCCTATCTGTTCGTAAGCCCACTTAGGTAATGGAATACGTAGCCCGTTGGCTTCGATCCTTACCTTTACATCGTACTTTTCATCATGACGCTCATAGATCGCTTTTTCATTTTTGATATGCAAAGTATAGTTGCCTGCATATATACTGTATCTACTTGGAGCTCTTATGTAAAATGATGAACGGCCCGTACGAATAACCTTTCTCACCAGCTCATCAGTGTTGGTGCGTGTTGGCTTTATCTTGGCTTCTACTTGTTTTAGCACTTTCAGTTTCTGCTCCAATGGTAGTGGTTCTAGTATGCTTAGTACTTGTTTTGTGATGGCTTCTATACTCACTTCGGGCCCCGTGGTCTTAGCGTTTTGTGGTAGCACCTTTTGGGCTTCCATTCTAGAGGCCATGCAATCCCCCAGACTGAGGGGGTTGGGGGGAAGGCCCGCACTGGAGCCGCCGCCGGGATTTGAACCCGGGACCTCCGCCTTACCAGGGCGGCGCTCCGACCAGGCTGAGCTACGGCGGCCCCTAGATCCACGCATAACAGTCTCTGCCGCGCGAGGCTTACAAGCTTTGCTATGAGTTGCCCCGAAGGGCTTCTTTCGTTTCTGCACAGCATTACCCTATAACGATTCGCGCACCCAAATCCTTAGCCTGATGGTCCTACAGAGCGGAACCACCCTGGCTAGTGCCGGGTGGAGTGGCTATACGTGGTCGGCATCGAGGCTTGAGGGTGCTAGGCCCGTTGCAAGCCTAGCCTTTAACCTAACTCCTAGACCACCCTACCGCACCTACACGGTAACCGTGCTCCTCGAGGCTGAGGTGGACGAGGGGGAGCCAACAATAGCCTACACCTACCCCGTAGCCTACCCCTACGGCTGGGCCATCATAGTAGACGACGAGTGTAGGGTGCTAGGCTGGGAGCCCGTAGCAGAGCCAACGGCCTCGACAACAGTCCTCGACACCAGGCCTCCAGCTATAGGGGAGGAAGTGGTCACTGACCCCAGGCGCGTGCGGGAGGATCGCAAGCATAAACCCTGCTGAGGAATGGCAGCGCTGCTGCCATGAACATCCATGGAAGGGCTTTAACTGTGCCCACAGGAATGAGGGGAGCAAGGGTTCCCCTGACCGTGGGGCTCAATGACGGATGAAACCCGACCGAGGACCCCGAACGATGAAGGGAATATGTGGGACTACTCCCGCATATTCCCAGAGAAACCCATGGTCTTAGACCCCATGGGAGAAGAGCTGGTGTGTCAGTAACCACCACTACCCCTACCTATCTTGCTCCAAGCCTGGATACAATATCGTTCATTACATCCTTTAGCTTATCCAGATTATCCTCCACTACAAGACGATTGCATTCAGAGTCGCATACTGGCTCCTCATCTTCATATTCACAACCTTGTCTAAATGGAGGATGCTGATAGAGGGTTTGGGCGGAATCTCCAATGTAGTCAAGGCTGTTAGGGTTCTCAAGGCGTTCCCGTAGTCGCAGGGCTTTGTGGGCGAGATCATGGCAAACCTCCCATTCATTGCCCGGATCGAGGGGAAACCCTGTAACAGTAGGAGAATGCTTTGAGATTGTTGCTAGGATTCCAGAGCTGAACGAGAGAGGGCTAAAGGCACGGACATGTTGATGAGAAGGGCGTCGTGGCGGTGAAGCTTGTTGAGGAGCTATTACTGCTTCTCGACACTAGACCTCTCACAGGACCTATCAAGGACGACGAGTTCCACTCAATGCTTGTAAATCTTGTAAATGGCTTAGAAGCTGCAAATACAGCGTCGCCCAACCGAGGCGGTCATAGTAGAGACGCTCTACTTTGCTAAGAGGAAGGACAAGTGTCTTAAACGGGTGGCCCAATACATCCCTAAGGCATGTTGATGATATGCAGGCGCTTGGCGCTATACCGCTAAGAGACAGTAGACTCGATGGGCTAAGGCTGCACAGACGCCAATATACCCATTAGCCGCGGGAACCAGGAAAGCACCAGTACCGACCAGCGACGAGGAACTAGCCTTAACGGGCTAGGGGTAATGGCTTGAATGCCTACATCATGGTCAAGCTCTTAAGACCGTCATTCAACGAGGTTCTGGAGCTACTATGCTAGACAACCCAGGGGAGGCCCAGACCCTCAACGCATTAAATGCTCTATCTGTGGCTGATAGCCTCTTCTATGAAATCCCTGGCCTCCCTGTGCCTACGGGCATAGATTACACCTCCCATGACGAGAATTGGTGCGAGGACAGCGTAGACGAGTGCAGTGGAGAGTACTAGCCTAGTGGCCTCGCCAAGAGACAACCATCTCCTACCCAAAGCCACAGCCCATGGCTAACACGGCAGTCACTGCACCAACCACAAGCCTAGACGGGGAAGCCATAACACAAACCATCACGGCCAAAGCAGCAACCATAGTAATGTACAAGGCTGCATCCCATGGCCCAGACACGCCCAGTAGGGTGAGCAGAACACTAGCGCCCAGAAAGGCGACAGTTAGCCCAATGGAGAGAAGCCAAAATACGATACCAACAAGCAGTAGGCGAGCCACGGAAACCTTCATCCCAAGGGAGTGGCGCCCCCAGCCCCAAGGACTATTGTGTGGTTGTAGGCTTTAGCTGTATTACGTGGGTGGCGGCGTGTCTATAATACGCTTCTGGCGTTGTTTTCGTAGTATGGGTGGAGTTGTTTTGAGTGTTGTTATTAGTGTTAGGGTTCCTAGAAGGCTTAAGGAGGAGATGGATAGGTTGAGCAGCTACGTTAACTGGAGTGAGGAGATTAGGAGGTTCCTCGAGGAGAGAGTTAGGGAGCTTCGTAGGAAGCACGTGTTAGAGGAGGCTAGGAGGGTTATAGAGAGGCTTCCAGAGGCTCCACGCGGCACCGCAACCGGGTACGTGAGGGAGGACCGTGATAGTCATTGACGCCTCTGCGTTGGCAAAGTATCTGCTCCGGGAGCAGGGCTGGCGCACTGTCGAGAGGTACCTAGAGCGTGGAGTATACTCCGTGGACCACGTTGTCAAGGAGGCTGCGAACGCCATCTGGAAGCACACAGTGCTACACGACGCGATAGATGCTGGTTTGGCCCTGGAGCTCTACGGGGTGCTGAAGATGCTTGTAGGCGACGTGATAGTACTAGAGCCCCAGGAGAGGTACCTGGACGAGGCTGTAAGGATAGCCCTTCAGAACAAGGTAACAGTGTATGATGCACTATACATAGCACAAGCACTAAGCAAAGGAGAGCTCCTAACCGCAGACAACCAACAGGCCACAATAGCCAGGAGGCTAGGTGTAGCAGTTCACGAGGTGTAAACCAGGGCTAGAGGCCAGTCTCTTACTCTTGATGATGTGGAGCAACCCTCTAGTTGAAGCGGCAAAGGCTAACTTGGGGACAGGGACGCATGGCACGACGGCGGTTACTGGCATGTCTACAAGAAGCCTTTACCACTATACCAAAGACGTAACAGCTGTACAACAACTACTAAAACACCTAGCCAGCAAAGGCCTAGGAGATAACACGTTAAGGAGGATAGCCTACGAAAACGCACTCCGAATCATAAAGGAGACACTACCATAAAAACAAAACAGCATCTATCATTGCCCATAAGCTGCTACCTAGAGATAACAATACAGTGTCCAAGGGCTCTAGGCTCTCCACAGCTATGGCCCTGTCCTTGCAGTGCTTAAACACCAGGCCTACCTATACCCAGCACTGTGCCGACACCCCATATACTGGCTTGCAATTCCCTATCGAGTTTTACGTGGTGAGACAAGCCGGTACAAGCCAAACAAGGCACTAATCCTTTCAACTCTATTGTTTTAGATTCATGTGGGAGGAGTACATTAGGGTAAGGCCAGTCTATGACGAGGTCTTTCAACTCTATTGTTTTAGATTCATGCCGAGGCGGCTGCTGAGGGAGAGACTGAGAAGCTGCGCAGGCTTTCAACTCTATTGTTTTAGATTCATAACGATAACAATAGATACAGAGATGCTGAAAGAAGAAATAATGAAACTTTCAACTCTATTGTTTTAGATTCCCAAGGAGCTGGCACTCGCTGTTAAGGCTCGTGCCAAGGTGTTGCTTTCAACTCTATTGTTTTAGATTCGCACTCTATAACGTTGAACCAGAGAACGTGCAGCTAGTGTACAGTCTTTCAACTCTATTGTTTTAGATTCCGAGTAAAGGTTTTCTCCAGACTTGACCCTTGCGCAGCAAAAGCTTTCAACTCTATTGTTTTAGATTCACGGAA
>JALTZQ010000041.1:643-5652 GCA_027046105.1 Pyrodictiaceae archaeon | reverse complement strand
AAACATACTAGGATTTACACGTGAAGGTGAAGTCCTTCTCCTTGATGGACGGTACGTCTACATATTGTCACGTAATGGTGTGCTTTGGAAGACTGATGGCGACATAGGCCCTCTACGCGAAGTAGGTATTGGAGTAGTCTTTGTACCAATACTCATACCCATAATCCCATTCATGGAGAAACCACAGCTAATTATTACAGCTATGGACACAACGGTATACGTCTATAAAGAGCCAAGTCTTAGAGCAATAGAGGTAAATAAACTAGGTAAGTGGGTATATTCATGGAAACCCGTGGGAGGGTAACGGTATTAAAGAATATGCATCGTAAAGAACCCATAGGCTTATTGTTTTATTTCGGCCTTCTAGCTTCCCCTATATAAAGCCCTTGTTTTTATAATCCTGCCCTGCGCATAGAGTACCCCTATGATGTCCTATTGCTTGTCAAACTGTAGTTGGCTTTAGCATTCCTATAGAGTAGTAGTTATGAGGGCCCAGAAGCTAGATAGTCATGGTAGTATCTGGTGTGGCTGTATCCCTGCTTAGGGTTGTTGTAAGGAGTCGTAAGGATGCTAGTGCGGTTGAGGCAGCACTAGAGAAGCTGTATCCAGGCTGGAGTGTAGACGTAGAAACACTTCATGGTGCACGCTCCCTTGATAAAGCATTAGATGAGATAAAGGCGCTAAACCCTAATGTGTTCACAATAATACTTCTGGGCCGAGAAGACGAGAAGCTAGCTCGTGAACTTGCCCCCCTCCTTCCCCACACGTTTACTGTACATATTGTACCTAGAGCACGTGTACGGAATGCGCGTATAGAGATGATTGCACAAGAACTTGCACGTGCACGTACACGTTTCCGTCTTTCAACTTGGTGGAACCAATCGCAGAAAACATATGTCTTTACTCCTAAGCCTTCAGGCCAAGTACTCGATGGGATAAAGTTCGAACCAAGCTATGACGTTTTCCTTGGCTTGGGCAAAGGCTTTACTAAGAGTTTATCAAGGCTTCTTGGTATAGATGTTCCAGAAACACCACTCCTCGTAAGGACACAGGGTAACCTTCACCTAGTCTATAGTGGAATAGCAAGAATTGCTGAAATAGAGTTTCGTGATTGGGGCATGAAACCCATTGTAAGCAATGTAGATGGTGCAGAGACGGTGTCAGTACCACTACCTAGAATTATGGAAGCAAACAGTGATGTGTTAAGGGCCTATGAGCAAGCATCAATAAGCTTTCTTAAAAGTGTTGGTGAAGAATTCGATACAATAATAGTGCCTTGGAGTGGCGGTAAAGATAGCACTGCTACCCTTCTCCTAGCACTAAAGGCTTTTGGATCTACACGGGTAAAGGTAGTATTCACTGATACTGGTACAGAGTTCCCATACACAGTAGAGTATGTTGATTATCTTGCTAAGAAACTTGGTGTGGATGTCTACAAAGCATATGCAGGTGTTGATAAGGCATTGAGATGGGGTGCACCAATGCCTGATCACGATAATCGCTGGTGTACTGGCATGAAGATAATGGCTACTGAATCGATGATAAAGAAGCTTGCAGAAGGGAGAACCCTTATAGTAATAGGTGATAGAGAGTCAGAGTCCGCTAGAAGAGCACGGAGACCACCACTACGTGTAGATGAAAGAGGGTATACGGTTGTGACTCCGATAAGGTTCTGGGGTACACCTCATGTCCAGCTCTATCTACAGTATGTAGGAGTAGAAGTAAATCCTCTCTATGAGAAGGGGTTTTACCGTGTAGGCTGCTATATGTGTCCCGCTCTTCGAAGCTGGGAACTACATGTTATAGCCTCACATATGCCTCTCTACATAAGTTTACTTAAAAGCAAATACTTTAGGAGATTTGTATGGACAAGGGTATTTCGTAAAACAAAGCCAAAAGAAACAAAAGCAGCATCTTTCTGCACCTTCGAATGCCTTGGCTTTCATGGTTAAGAGCGATCCTCTCCTAGGTAGACAAATACAGAAATGTTCCTCTACAGCTGCTCGGGGTGAGAAGACAATGGCTCCACCAGATACTGTTAAGCCAATACACGCGCAAGGTTTCTTTGCTGTAAGTCTTTCGGGCTATGTACACCAAGTCGTTATATATGACTATTACGATCCGGATGAATATTATGCAAGACTTATACATAGGCCCCTTGAGTATGAAGAGGAAATGGAGAGGCTACGTGCTGTTATGCAGGAAATGCTAGATGAGGAGAAGATAGTGGTGAATGGTGTTCGCGTCTATCCAGAGGTTCAAGCAGTAAGTCTTGAGCATCGTGTTGATCCACGCTTACCATATATAACCTTCCTCATAGAGTTCAATGCGCCAATAAAGCCAGGCGTTAATATCTACGAGAATAGCTATGAGGAAGAAGTGGTCGAGTATGATTATGAGGTTTTCTGGATGTTCCCTCCAAAGACAAAAGTATACGAGGTTATAACGAAAACTGAGTACGAGATTCTTGGTGACGGGAATATAGTCTTACTATGGGCCCGTAAAGGCGATAAAAGTGGTAGTTATGAAAGAATAGTCTTCGAGATACCTAATAGCGGGAAAGGCAGTGATTAAACCGCCAGTGTCTGATCATGGGGAATGTGATGACTCGCTTCGGGTGAATGAGCCCATATTCTCTAACAGTATAAATAGCATTTATGCGTAAGGTTTTTGTAGAAGTAGGCTTGCTTTTGGCTCAATGGTGTAGGGTATGAGTGCTACTATAAGAGAGGTTAGACCAGTAGCTCAGCCACGTAGAGTAGGTGCCCATAGCCATATTCGTGGGCTGGGGCTCGACGAAAATGGTAAGGCAAAGTTCATAGCTGATGGCATGGTTGGCCAGGTTGAAGCTCGTGAAGCAGCAGGCATTATTGTACAGATGATACGTGAAGGTAAAATGGCTGGCCGGGGTATCTTACTTGTTGGGCCACCTGGGACCGGAAAAACAGCAATCGCGGTCGGTATAGCTAAAGAGCTAGGTGAAGATACACCCTTCGTTGCCATAAGCGCGGCTGAGATCTATAGTAGTGAGCTAAAAAAGACAGAGGTTTTGATGCAAGCGCTTCGTAGAGCCCTTGGCGTGAGGATAAAAGAGCGACGATTAGTTTATGAGGGTATGGTGTCTGAACTCAAGATAAGATTTGTAAGACACCCCTATAACCCCTATGTTAAGGTTCCACGTGAAGCTCAGATAACCCTTAAAACACGAGATGATCAACGCACGCTTAGTGTTGGGGAAGAGATAGCTTTACAACTGCTTCAAATGAGGATAAGGAAGGGCGATGTAATAGAAATTGATGCAGAGACTGGTGCAGTCCGAAAGATCGGCCGTTCAAGTGAAAGAAAGTACGACATAGACATCTATAGGAGAATTGAGCTACCAGAAGGACCAGTCAAGAAGGAGAAGGAAGTAGTACACACTCTCACCCTTCACGATCTTGACATGTACTATATGGCTCAACGTGCTACTGTTGCAGCACTACTCGGAATAGGAATGGAAAGAGAAATACCCAATGAGATACGTGAAAGAGTAGACAGGGATGTCAAGAAAATGGTAGAGGAAGGCAAGGCAGAGTTTGTACCTGGAGTCCTCTTTATCGATGATGCACACATGTTAGATATCGAAGCCTTTAGCTTCCTAACACGCGCCATGGAGAGCGAATTAGCCCCCATACTCATACTCGCAACGAATCGTGGAATAACCAGGATACGAGGTACAGATGTAAAAGCACCACACGGTATACCACTTGACCTCCTTGATAGACTATTGATCATTAAGACAAGGCCGTACAACACCGATGAGATAAGAGAGATAATCAAAATACGTGCTGATGAAGAAGATATACTACTATCCACTGACGCGATTGAGGAACTAACAAAGATAGGTGTAGAGAAGAGTCTTAGGTATGCTGTACAATTAATGGAACCAGCACGCATAATAGCTGAACGTAAGGGCAGAGATAGGGTTACCGCAGAAGATATAAAAGAGGCATTAAGGTACTTCATTGATGTCCGTGAAAGTGTGGAGTATGTGCGCCAGTTTGAAGAAAAATTCCTTCACTAAACAAAGGGGAATAGACAACGGGAATAGCTAGATTTTTCCTTGGAAATAACATGTTTAGCAGCTATTAACCCTTAAACTTCACTTTTACCTGCACTGGAAAGACACTCGCTAGAAGGTATCTAAAGGATCTTCTAAAAACCCTACCAGATACGGGCTTCCAATCATGATATGGGTGTGAAGCTTTATTGAATAATCTGAGTAGGATGCTTAAGCGCAGATGGAGTGATAGGCGTGAGAAGGTTACAGCCAAGCTTCTACTGGACCTTCTTAGTGTATCTGACGAGGAATTATCGTCTATTCTTAAATCTGTGGATGGTCTCGTGGAAACAAAGAGTGAGATGGCCATTTTTTACCTTAAAGCAATAATGGGCTTGATAAGGAAGTGGCTAGAGTGGGAGAATAGGTGTAGGGAGAAAAGCTGTCCAGAAGAACTTCCCGAAGAGGCAAAAATATATGGTGTAGCATCCTATTACAGTACAAGTCTTAAGGAAACGATAATAATATCTATGGAGGATACTGCTATTCCGTGGGGTATCCCGAGCTGGGCACTATGGTTCTCTAGAAGAATTCGTCGACCATTGACAAGTCTTTACAACCTAGATATAGAGGAACAACTTGCAAGGCTCATCGTGTATCCTCTCTTTGTATATAGTTTAAGGTCTTTCTCCTCATTAATGCTCCAGTTCTACGAGAAGCGTGGAAGTGGTTATGCAGCAGTAACAGCTGGTTTTATTCACTGGGACATTATTGTACCAATGTATGAAGCAGTTGCTAAAGCAGTAAACCCAGTTAGGCGATTACTCGGGGAAAGTCTTGACGCAGCAGCAACGGTCATTGTGAATGCTAAGACCGAGTTTGAAGAAGAGTTTCGTGAGATAATCATGTTAGCGAAAAACAATTTGTTGAGAGCAATTATTCGTGAAAAATTTAGTGAAGTGTCCTAGAA
>JALTZQ010000041.1:0-633 GCA_027046105.1 Pyrodictiaceae archaeon | reverse complement strand
CCTTCTTCTCCTCCTCTTCTTTCTCCTCCTTCTTCTCCTCAGCCGCGGCAGGTGCACCAGCTGCTGGTGCAGCGGCTGGTGCGGCTACTGGTGCAACGGGCATTGTGGTTGCTGTTTTAACCACTTCATCTATATTTATCTCTTTCAATGCAGCGACAACAGCTTTCAATCTTACTTCGTCGACTTGTATTCCAACAGCCTCAAGTATTTTACGCAGATTCTCCTCATTGATTTCCTTCTTTGCTGAGTGGAGTAGTAGACTAGCATAGATATACTCCACTGATCTACACCTCGCCCTCTTTAGTCTCCGAGTCTCTCCCCAACATCTAGGAGGCCCGCTTTAGCTCCCCTTTTTCTATATTTTCCCACGAGCCTCTGTTGTATTCCTTTTCATGAAGAATGATACTATATTCTTATCTGGTGATCCTAAAGCCACAGGCATTGCCTCTGTATTCATTGCAGCAGCTGCACACCCCTCTACGTCAACCAATATTAATCCTAAATTATTCGCCCCAAAGAGCCTCGTGTGTCTGGCTACGGCTGTAAAAGCCGCTTCAAGGACTGGGACACCACTAGACAATAGCTCGACAGCGTAGGTACATGGCCTACCAAGTATGATGGTCTCACCAATAC
>JALTZQ010000040.1 GCA_027046105.1 Pyrodictiaceae archaeon | reverse complement strand
GTCGTCGACGACGGGTGTGCCGAGCCGTCTCAGATCGTTGACAACCCCCAATAACCTAATAGCGTGGTAGCCCATGTAGGTGCAAGCATAGTAGCATAAGCCACACCGTATGCACCTAGCATAAAAGTCTCTTGTAGCACCTGGAGGAAGAAGCATAAACCGGTCCTTCTCATAGGGTTTTGTGTACTTCATGCACTGGCCCGGTAGAAGTGGGTTGACAACACATTTTCTTCCATTTTCCTCGATGACATAGCCTAGAGCCTCGTAGTAAGCTAGTCTCTCTTCATCACTCTGTATAGTAAAATCTTCATAATAGTCGCCTTCAGCACTAGTACCATCAGCTCTGATCGGGAATGATATGTTGAAAACCGGTGTGACAAGAGATACCCCTACTACAGTAGCCATTGTCTGTAGGAATCTGCGCCGAGTTAGCCTACTGCTAGCCATTTCTAGCCTCCTCATGTCGTGTGTAACTCTTCCACAATTACGGAAGTAATTATTGTAATAATTTCTTATAAATGATTCTAAGCACCATACCCAGTATTGCTAGGCTATGTGTAGGGGTAAGGATAACCTTAAACCCGTACTATTCCGGTCACTTCGCGCGTTGTATAACACGTGTTAATGCGCGAGCATGTAGTTAACTTACACTAGTAGCTGAAACCTCAAGCTTCTGGGATTAGATCGCGGTTTAGGGAATAGCTACTGGAGGATTACTAAGAGGAGTTGTCTGGGAAGAAATTGGGTTGGTGTTAAAAAAGAGAGAGTAGAGGATTAGACTCGGATGGTGTAGGCTGGTTTACCGGTTTGTGCAGTTTCGGTTCTTGGTATTTCGTCGGGTGTTGCCTTCCTTATTCTTGCTGCGCATGTCTTGAAGTCGGGCTGGAAGAAGTATGGTTGTACATCATAATTGTCTAGGGTTAAGGCATTTGCTAGTTTGTTTTCGTCGAACCATGGTATGAATACATAGTCTTTCCTAGGTCCTCCTAGCCCAGTCTTCGGGTCAAGCACTACAGCCTTAACAGTCACCTTGCCGCGTGGACTTTCAACGGTTATCCAATCGCCATCCTTAATGCCCAGCTTTTGTGCAAGCTCCTTGTGTATTTCTACATAGGCTGCTGGTTTGACACGCTTAAGTTCTGGTACTCTACCAGTCATAGTCCCTGTATGCCAGTGCTCTACAATACGGCCAGTTGTTGCGACCATTGCATAGTCTCTAGCATCTCTTACTGTTATGGTCTCACCGGTGTCGAGCTTGTATCTGATAGCGAAACCGGGTACCTCGGCTGGTGCTAAGGCAATTTCAAATACGGCTTGAATATCACCATAATTGGTCTCTAATGCTTCACTCCATGTCTTCGTAGCTAATACCTGTAGGCCCTTCTCGGGGTCGCCGCTAGCTGGTATAGCAGTACGTTTCTCGACTATCTTGAATGGTCCCTTGGGCTCTGAGAACACTGAGATCTTGCCCTTGTAGACAGCATCAGCATCGAGCACTTCATATGTTATCGTGACTTCCTTATTGATCTTGATCTCGCCGGTTTCGTGATCCATTATTATTGGTATCCATGGCCTAGCCCATATGGTCATTCTACCAGTTGGCTTAGCATAGAAGACCAAGTACCAGTTGTCTGGTAGCTTGCTTTCACGCTTATAGGCTAGGTCATCGATCTCGTCGACTATGTGCTTTAACACCCATTTCATTAACACTGGATGGCTTGCAAGTTTACCAAGCCACTTAGCTTTATGTACGGGGTGGACAGTGTTTGTGTCAAGTGCCTCTATATACTTCTTTATCTGGTCGGGGCTTGTCACATCCTTTATATCATTATAAATTTTCTTTATAACGTCGGGATCGGGCATTAGTGGGTCATACGGGTATGAGTACCTGCTAGCTGAGTGATATTTATCATAGCGTGCCTTGACGCTTGGATTAGTAGCGTATTGTTCTGGCCATGGCCATCTGAACCCTGTCCTGAGCTTCCTAAACATTTCTCTCTTCACATAACTAAAGTCATAGTAGGTGTTTTTGGCTAGACTTAGTATGTCGCGATCCCACAATCTGTTAATGAACTCCTGATGCCATTTCTTATCACGGCTCTTCTCGACAATGTATTGGATCCAACTCTTTCCAACAGTCTTGGCCGCCTTATCTACGTCTTCCGGGAAGAAACCGCTTACAATACCCTTTGGCACAAGGCCTTCATCTTCAAGTGCTTTACCAACCATAGCGAATATCATGTGGTCTGCTACGGCTTCACCTGGAGGCTGGATTAGGTAATGGATTACAGTGTATCGTCTCTCAGTACCGCCATACTTGAACTCCTTCTCAGCCCAAGCAGCAGCAGGGAAGACCAAGTCAGCTAAGTCAGTGGTTCTTGTCGGATAAATGTCGCTAACAACTACGAATGGGAATGCAGGGTCATCGTCATGGGGTTTGCTCATGCCAAGCCTAAACTTGAATACGTTTGGTAAGCTGTGTCCTGGGTTTGTTTCGACAATCCATACCACCTTTATTTGGCCCGAGCCTACACGCCTGAACATCTCTACAGCATGCGGTCCTGGAGAGGGGTGTACGAAGACCTTGTCAACCTCCTTCTTTATAGCGTCGGCTGAATAGCCGCGTTCACGTAGGTATTCTTCAGTTAGTTTCTTCCAAATATTCTCAACCTGTTTTCTCGCAGCCTCTATGGCAATTAGTCTACCATATGGTAGAACATGTGCAAGGCCGCCTTGGTCACGAATTCCTCCACAAGCATTTGGCTGGCCAGTTAGGCTTAGTGTACCTGTACCATACTTACCTATGTTCCCTGTTAATGCCAGTAAGTTTATGATTGCGTTTACTGAATGTACACCTTGAATCTTCTGGTTTACACCCATAGTCCATAGGACGAGAACTCTACCCTTGGCTAGCCATTTAGCGGCTAGTTTCATGGCTTCTAGTGGGTCTATTTCAACGAAGGGCTCTGTTCCAGCCATATTAACTTTGTCAGGGCTTAGCTCGCCAGCCTCTATGAGTCTTTGCGCAGTTTCTCTATTGATCAATGGCTTCTCGTCGCCAAAGAGTATCTTGACCATTACTTCTGGTTTGTAGAATTCTAGGAACTTGAGGTAAAGGGCAAAGCCTTTCCACCAATCCTTTTCTACTTCCTCTTCACTCTTGTATTCTTTGCCTATGCTTGGATAGAGTTTATAGTTTGCTGCAGAGCTAGCAGTTGTACCCATATCCCATACCTTGTTTATATCGCCTAGCCTGCTGTACTTGGTATTGTAGTCCTTTAACGCCCATGTCTTAGCAGTAGTGGTTGGTATTGCAAAGTCGGCGTGCCTCTTAAGCCATTTTAGATCCACATATTCACCACGGCATTCTACACGCCCCTCCTTGACGTCGATGACTTTACAACCATCTAGTTCAAAGACTACTATGTGGGCTAGTGTGTGTAGAAACGCCACATCCATGCTCCAACGTAGTGGTAGCCATAAGTCAGCTATGCTGCCACTTCTAGTCTTACGCGGATCAGCAAGTATGACCTTGACCTTAGCTGGATCCTTTTGTTTCACTTGTGCAACACGACCGAAGACTATTGGGTGAGCTTCAGCCGTATTCGTACCTATCAATAGGAAGGTGTCGGCATGAACACCAGTATCCGGCTCTGGTACATCTATATGATCATAGCTTACCTCTGGCTCGTCAGCACCATAACTTGTTATGTAGCCTCCGACCGCGCTAACCATACATAGACGTGGGTTTCCGTCGAGGTTATTTGTATGAATACCACCCTTGGTAAGCTTGTTGATTACGTAGCTTTCCTCTGTGCCAAGCTGGCCACTGCCATAGTATGCAAAGCTGTGTGGACCATACTTCTGGATTGCATACTTGAGGACAGCCGTGAAGAACTTTATTGCTGTATCCCAGTCAACCTCAACATAGTTCTTCTTGATGTGCTCAACTGTTGACAAGGTAGCATCAACATTCTTACTTACCTGTCTAGCCCTTACGCGAGGCGCCTCCGGAATCTCTTCGGGAGTTACTGGTGGCCTATTCTTGCCAGGAATTATCCAGTCCCTAAGTACTAGTGGCTTCTTAAGCCTCTGTTCAAAGGCCTCCTTGTTTCCACCATAGCCTAAAGCCTTATGTATGTAGAATGCCTTGGTACAGAGTGCACCACGGTTAACAGGGAAATCAGATAGACCCATTATTGCAAGCATGTCCTTAGCCATACCAGTCTGTGGGTCGAGAAGTATCTGGGCTTGAACACCACAGCCTACACCACAGAATCTGCATTGTCCGACCGGTACAGCAGCGAGTTTGGGCTTAGCTGGTGTTGGTGTCTTTGTTGGCGTTGCTGTACCTGTTGGTGTTGGCGTCATTGTTATGGTCTCTGTCTTGGTCATGGTCTCGGTAAGCGTCTCTGTTATGGTCTTGTAGATTGTCTTCTCACGGCCAGATCCAAGATACGCAGCTACGCCACCAACTGCGGCTAGTGCAGCGCCAATAGCTATTGCCTTGAGTATGTCTCTACGAGATTGATCGGGCAATACATGGACACCTCGAAGACATGCTCCTCATCGCATAGCAGAGGATACCTTGCCTCCAGCTAGGTATCTGCACATTTAATGCTCGATAATTAATGGCTAGCCATATCTTTTCGGGCCCTAAGGTATAAGGCAGGTATTGAACGGGAACTAGAAATCCCTATAGGTTGTTGTTGTCAACGAGTTTACTTAAACAGTCTCAAGCCCTTTTATCTGGACGTTGGGGTGGTCAAGAAAGATGCCCTTGTCCGTTAAGTATCGTGAACATGTATTAATTGTTGGACCGGGCTTAGACGAGGTAGTAGAGGCAGACATGAAGATAGTGGTCTTCGACGAGCATTTCATGGATGTATATGGTGACTACGTGTTTCTCGGCTACGATGTTGCGGCTGAAACTATAGTAGTGGATCGTGCAGATCTTGTTGGACTATATACTGCGGCAGCTCTCCTTGACACGGGTTCTTCAGTAATAGTTTGTGGCAAGGAGCCTAAAAGGTGCCTTATGGCCATAGCGGCCCACATGGTTTATAGGGATGGTGTTGACCCGGAAAACGCGATTACAAAGGCATCTAGCCTACTTAAACCATTGTACGGTACTGCACCTCAACCAACAGCTCAAGGTCTTACTGCCCTCAAAGGCCTATATGTGGCATTGGATGCTATTGGAGGTGCACAGAAGCTTTCAATAGTGATGAGTTTAGCCCTTAACTACGAGTATGGCGAGGGCAAACTACACTATGGTGAAACGGTATCATGGCTCGTGGAAATAGGTGCTGAGCCAGAGACTATAGTTGCAGGCCTATTACACTTCATGTTAGAAGGTCATGGACCTGCCTGGGAGCTCTATGAAAGGAGGCTAGAAGCCCTAGGCCGAGAAAACATTATCAATCTACTTGGCCAAAGAGGAGTTGGCGCTCTAAGCATCCTAGAGGACATTGCTTACAATAGGCTAGAAGGGAGCGCAAGAACAATAGCGTTTATAGAGGCTCTTGGTCCGGGCAAACCCTATGTACACCATATTAGGCGAAGAGGAGAAGAACTCATAGTATACTGTAGACGAGGCACCTACGGTGAACCCGATAGAGACTGTGTAGCAGGCATAGAAAAGGCCTCAAAACTGCTCCCTGTTACCGGAATTACTAGACTA
>JALTZQ010000039.1 GCA_027046105.1 Pyrodictiaceae archaeon | reverse complement strand
AAATAATACAGATTAAGACTAAGAGGTTATTATTAGGATGTCTGAAATCCCACTCAGAATAATAGTTAATTACTACCAGTATCACCTCATCTATATAAACCATATATCAATCTTAGCGAGTTATGTTAGGGGATGCTTATCGCTAAGTTCTTTGTCAATCTTGCCTCGCAAAGCTCAGTAAATATATAAATTATAAATTATAAGAATAAGCAAAACCTTGAATCCCCACTAAATACCAATAACTGAGTTAATAGTATATTTAATGCAAGATTATCTGAGTCCATCAGAAAACAATAATGAATTAATTGGTGAGCCCACGGGGATTTGGACCTAGACCTCCAACGTGTAAGGGCAGGGCAGACGTATTCGATTCTTCACCTCCTCGACACCACTCCGAGCAACCCAGTCCAAGACTTGCAGACGGACTCAACAGTGCCTCTCGGCGGGCGCCAGAACCAGGAGCCCAGGTAAGCGGGTACGAAGCCTTGAAGTGAGCGTAGGTGGGTAGGGTTGGAATGGGGTATGGCAGCTACCTAGTGGGCCTCCGTGATGCTGAGCTTTGATATGTCTTAGGGGTTCTTGCCTCGTCCATAATCCTTTCTTTAGGATATGTGGTCGTAGGTGGCTGTCTGGGCCAGCGGCATGAACTTCTCATCTAGGACATGCTACGTGGGGCTCGGAGCAAGCTCCCATCACTCCGTAGGGCCTTTGAATCCATTAGAGTGCTAGTATGAGAAATAGTACTTTATAAACTCATTCCCTAATTTCAATCGAAATCCTATTTAAATGAGATTAGGTTCCCAGAGTTAAACTAGGTGCGCTAGCTGAGGGTTTCGTCTCAGCGTATTTTATTTTCCATGGTTTTGGCTGTTGCCGTAGTAACCCTCGGCAGTTTAGCACAGGATCCGCAGGGTTACTATGAGGTGCTTATTGGAGGTATCCAGATTTACATAGATGTACCTGACACTGACAACGATCTATTATGTTCTATAGGGTTCCCCGCTTACTACTACGTACCCCCACCAACTCCCGACAGGCCTGGGTACTATGTCTTTGGCTTCGTAACAGCTAGTCATTGTGGTGAGGAACCCTACAATGTCTACCAACCCGATGCTACCAATCAAAGTTATTATAGAGGTTATATTCAGATTGATCCAGGGCATCCTAGACTAACCGACTCAGCATTCGTCAAGACTGAGGTAAGCTATGACATTTCACCAACAACTATTACCGATAGAGTTCTATGTTATGGTAGTGAGATACCCATACTTGGGTACATCACGGTAGACTCTCTAGAATTAAATACGATAATATACAAAACTGGGAGAACCGCAGGAACCACCTATGGGGAATATACTGGGATAGACTCGTTTACAGCAACAGACTTTGATGGTGAAACAATACATATTGTGCGGGGTATCAAAGCCTTTTACGACAGTGCTCCTGGGGATAGTGGTGGAACTGTTTACCTTGTGGAGAGATTTGGAGGATCTAATTATGCCTGGGTGTTGGAGTCCATAATGGGAGAGCTTTAATCAGATATGACTCTATATGGATTGAGGTTGCATTTTCCAGTCCTTATAATGATACTCTTGCCGACTTAGAGGTGGAAGCTTATGGTTGAGAGTGTAGCTAGGCTCGTAGGCCTGGCACTGCTCCTCGGTCTGTTACTCGCGCCTCTAACGCTGCCCACTGCTAGCGAGAGCTATGGGGGAGGGATCCCGGTTATCTACTTTAGGGACTATGTGATCTACGATAGCAGCGGCCTTAACGCATGTGGTGTCAACTACGTTGTTAAACCCAACCTTAAATTAATGGACCTAATTGTCTCTAAGGGTGCTAAGCTAAGGGAACCCAGCCTCGTGGCCACGGCCGTTGAAGCGCTTAGGAGTAGCATAGAGGATGCACTCAAGCGTGGTAATGTTACTGGCAGGGTGTTCACGGGCTCTATGCCCATAGGCAGGGGTAGGATTCCCTTCGCGATAGTCTCAGTACCCGAGTCCTCAGATGTCGCTTCTCTCAGCAGACTACTCGGCCAGGCAGCGAGTAGAGTAGGGGCTCTCATCAATGCTAACGTGACTGTGGTGCTCCAAGTGGTCCCCGACGAGCTCTTTAAGCCAGTAAACCTCAGCGAGCTCAGGAGAGCCATTAAGATTGTTGAAAGCGCGTTAGTAGAGGCCATTGAGGTGGCTTCCGGCAAGAAGGAGCCTGGGAGCAGAGAGGTGGCTGTGTTAGCCGAGGCCCTTAAAAGGCTGAGTGGTGGCAACGAGACCCTTATAATGCGTATAGAATGGCCTGAGCCTGAGTTCGGAGACCCTCTCTACGTAAGCATAGACTTAACCGTTATGAGTGCTAGCATCACCAAGGAGGCTGTCGAGGACGTTGTTAAGGCCATAAGAGGGATCATAGGCTGCGACTATCCGCTTGTACTAGGACTCGCTGATTTCCCCCTAGTACAGCCCGACGTGCTGATAGTTAATGCTAGTGACGTACCCACAATCACCAAGCCAGCCACCGGGTCCAGCACATCCGCAACTAAGGTCCCTGCCGAACCCGAGCCTAGCATGGTTGACAGTAAGGCTGGTGATAAACAGCTTGTAGCATCTCTAACAGCTGTGGTGCTAATATTCGTGGCGACTGCCACATGGATACTCAAGAGATACAAGGCCAGAGAGGCCTAGGCTATATACGCCCATTCTTATTTTCTAGTCTAGTTTTCTAGTGGAGATCTCTGGTGTCCATGAAGACCATTCTGGGACCCAGCTTTTCTCTAATACTCTCATGAAGCTCTGCAGCCCGGGAGACTAGGGAGGAGGGTGTTAGAGAAATTGCCTGGCTTCTATGGCTCATCTTCTTTGACATCCTAAATCCATCTTTAAAGATTATTAAATTGTTATGTTATGCCTCAAGTGTTAAAGAAGGATTAGCATGTGGCACACTTTTTTCTCTAACATTCTGAACTGGTAGAAGAAGCCCAGGAGCGCTTGGACGCAATCCCAGCGTGAGCTACCTTATTTAAAACCTATTCCTTGTAGTTAGAGTCCCGAGCGCTACGGGGCCTAGAGACCGGGCACTGCTCAACGAGAGAGCTGAAGGCCAGGCTGCGCGTGTCCTACGCGGGGTGTGATGGGTAGTGGCAGGGAGAGTGGTCCCCTACTGGAGCTCCACTAGGAGAGGCCAGCCCTCGTCGAGGCGGCTAGCATGAGTGGTGGCAGACTGGGCAAGGATAGATTGTAGAGGACCTCAGGGTCATAGTCGAGAGGGGTGAGGGCTAGCCCAGGCTAATTGCCATGAGACTCTTCGCTGACAGGGCAAGGCTAAGGGAGGTAATCGGAGACATTGAGACGGATTGAAGCCCTTAGGGGACTCATGGTGGAAGTGCTCTCGAGGTGCAAATGATGAAGCCCATGGCGAAGTAGCCCTCGCCAGGCCCGAGGTAGGGTAGAGTCTTAAACAGGGCCTTCACCACTTCTACACCTAGAATCTAGGAGAGAGTCTCAGGAGGTGGTTACTGCTATGGTGGCACGAGGCTCCAGGATGCTTCCTTGGTGGGCCCGCGGGGACTTGAACCCCGGACCTCCGCCGTGTAAGGGCGGCGTCCTAACCAGGCTAGACGACGGGCCCTTAGCTTAGACGCCCTGGTGTTGTATTTTTCTTGGAGAGGCTATAAAGTTTAAGCTATTATCTCTAGGTTCACTCTAGGGGTTGGTTTTGATCCAGCTTATCTTGAAGTTTTTATAGACATTAGAATGTAAGGTTTATATTAGTGTTGGTAGGGTTTTGTGAAACGGTAAGAAGATAGTTAGTTATTAACTAAGTGAGGTAGAAAGATTGGTATCTCGTAGTCATCAATCAAATACTATTCAGCCACTACGTCTACTCAGAGAAGCGATCGGTCGTGTCATATTAGTCAAACTGAAAGACGGAACAGAATATGTTGGGAAACTTGAAGCAACTGATTCAACAATGAATCTTGTACTAGATAGTTGCATTGAAGTTAAGCCTGGTACTAATGAACCTGCTGTAAAGTATGGAAAAGCATTGATTCGAGGGAGTCATGTAGTCTTTATTAGTGTTGACTACGAGATGGTTGCTGAGGGTTCATTACCTCTCTAGAAATATTAAGTAGTTTCTATGTCCTTATTCTGCGTTATACTTATTAGTTGTACTACAGGGGGGTTATGGGATTTAGGGAGAAATAATGGATCGTAATATCATTGTTGAAGCTATTAAATGGCAGGCAATCGAAGATCATTATGTTGAGTTAGTTGAAAGAAAAGGTCTAGGACATCCAGATTCTATAGCTGATGCTATTGCAGAAGAAACCAGCAAGATATTGTCTAGGTACTACTTAGATAAATATGGTAGTATATTACACCATAACGTTGATAAGGTTCTCGTAGTTGGTGGTCAATCTGCTCCTCGCTTTGGAGGAGGAGAAGTACTACAACCTATCTACGTGATAGTTTCAGGTAGAGCAACAACAGAAATCAGACTACCTTCCGGGGAGGTAGAAAAAGTACCTATAGGCCCACTAATACTAAAAGCTGCAAAAGACTGGATAAAGAATCATTTCAGATTCTTAGATCCTGAAGAACATACAGTGATAGATTACAGGATAGGGCAAGGTAGTGCTGACCTGGTAGGAGTTTTTGAGCTTGGAAAAGAGAAAGTACCACTGGCGAATGATACCAGTGTTGGAGTAGGATTTGCACCATTTACTAAGCTGGAGAGACTAGTACTAGAAACAGAGAAACTCTTGAATAGTAGAGCGTTTAAAGCAAGAAATCCAGAAGTAGGCGAAGATGTAAAAGTCATGGGTCTTAGACGAGGAAAGAGAATAGACCTTACTATAGCAGCTGCAATAATCTCTGGAGTTACACGCGATATTGATCAATACCTTGCAGTAAAAGACGCTATAAAGGAGGCAGTATTAGATCTTGCAACAAAAATAGTTGAAGATGAAGATGTACACGTATATGTAAATACAGCTGATCACCCAGAAAAGGGCATAGTATACCTTACAGTTACTGGTACTAGTGCAGAACATGGAGATGATGGAATGACAGGTAGAGGTAACCGTAGCTTTGGGCTTATTACACCTCTAAGACCTATGAGTCTTGAAGCTGCAGCTGGTAAAAACCCAGTAAGCCATGTCGGAAAACTCTACAATGTAATGGCTATGAGTATGGCAAAAAGAATATATGAAGCTATAAGTGATGTCAGAGAAGTATATGTTGAACTATTAAGCCAAATAGGTAAACCACTTAATAAACCGTTAACTGCGAGCGTTAAGATACTACAACACGATCCTAATAAGCCATTATCGAGTGATACCGTCGAAGAGGTAAAAGCTATTGTTGAGGAAGAACTTGACAATTACGCAAAAGTAACTAGGAATATAATTGAAGGCAAGATTACAGTATTTTAGAAGTTATTCCTATAAACTCTGAATATAGTGATGTTAACAACTAAGTAAAACTAGAGATATATAGTACTCAAGCATATAGATCTATTTGTACTTATCCTCTAGTAATTGAGTGAATATTCTCTTTCGTTCTTCTCTGTAGCTTTCTATTATTTCTTTAAGTTTTTCTTTGTTAAGTCCTCTACTTTGCTTTCTATTGTATTCTATTTCTAATTGGCGAATCTTTGCATCAATAAGTGCAGAATAATCTATGAATACTATTTCTCCAAAGTCCTCTAC
>JALTZQ010000038.1 GCA_027046105.1 Pyrodictiaceae archaeon | reverse complement strand
TAATGATCATGGCCCTATACATGCTGATATTGTTGCTGGTGCAGCCCTCGAAATCTTTGAAAGAATCTTGTCCAGTAAGAGTATAAATGTGGTTCCAAGTAGTATTCGCGACAAAGTTGTGCCCAGTGTAGAGTATTCACGAATCATTGTAATGTATGCTGCCTTACTACATGACATAGGTAATAGTATCCATAGAGATATGCATGAAAAGTTTGGGGCTCTATTAGCAAAGGAACTTGTTGATCGCGCGCTTGCTAAAATTGTAGATGAGACCGAGCTCCGTATCGCAATTCGACAAGAAATACTCCATGCTATATACTCAACAGCTTATGATCTTCAATGTCTAAGTCTTGAAGCGGGAGTTGTTAAGGTTGCTGATGGATTAGATATGGCTGAGGGAAGAGCTAGAATGCCATACAAATTAGGGAAAATGGATATTCATGCGGTATCTGCTCTTAGTATCAAAAGGGTTGAGATAGATGAAGGGAGAGAAAGACCGTTATCGATAACAGTGATAATGGATGATATGGCTGGCTTATTCCAAGTAGAGAAGGTCCTTCTGCCAAAGATCGAAACCAGTGGGATAGCAGACATGTTTGAGGTTTACATATCAGCAAAGGGGAGACATCTGCGTGTTTATCCCTAGCTATGGTACTAATGTATTGATTGGGCGGGGTATCCTTACTTGAGAATAGCAGTTGTTGGTGCAGGTGTTGCTGGTTCCGTCTTTTCATTGCTTCTATCCCGGAGACGAGACATAGACTTTACAGTTTATGAGATGAGTAAAGAGTATACAAAGCCTTGTGGTGAAGCCATACCGGCTAATTTGCTAGATGTGCTTGAAGTTAATCAAATACCTTTGCCACGTATACTTAACACTATAAAGGTCTTCAAGGTCTATACTGGCAAGGAATTAGTAAAAACAATCGAATATGATGATAATCTCTGGTATACAATAGATAAGAACCAGTGGATCAAGGATTTACGGGCCCTCTTTAGTGAACATATTGTGTACAAACCTGTCCGGATAAATACCATCTTGAAAGAAAAGTATGACTTAGTAGTTGATGCAAGAGGTCCGTTTGGGCAAATGGGTGAAAAGATAACGGTATGGCGTGCATATCTTGAATCAGTTGGCTGGCCTCGAGACACCGTAGTACTTTCTTTCACGAATATTCCTGGCATAGGCTTAACGTGGATATTCCCGCATAACGATGTTGTTAATGTTGGTGCAGGGTTTATTGGTGTAGCTAATCCGAGAAATAACGGTTTTAAGCTCATAGCAAGAATTATGTATGAAGCTACTGGCGAGAAACCTAAGATTATTAAGGAATCAATGAGTATAATAACTATCGCACCACGCGTAATATTACATGAAAAGCGTGTTATCGTTAGGATAGGTGAAGCTGCTGGCCTAATAAATAGCTTAGGAGGAGAGGGTATAAGGCCTGCTGTGCTCTCGGCGATAGCAGCCTATCGCGCGTTGAGGGTGGGTAGAGGCTTCGATTATACATTATATCGGAGGTATTTGAAGGATTTATTGAGAAGCGTTTATCTACAAGCTCGTATCCTTCACTTGGTTAGAGCATCTTCTGGATTTGGCATGAGGAGAATTCTTTCTATGATTAGTGGAAGAGTCTACAAGAAATGGTTTACGGGTCAGTTAGGTATAATGGATGTACTGTTTGCATTCTTTTGACTAAGCTCTTTTACATTCGGCTAATTATGGTTAACTAGGGCTACTCTTCACTTCTTAGGCTTACTTGCACCAATGAGCGACTCTACTTTCTTCAACTTTTCCTCTATAACTGAAACCAGTTCATCATATCCTTGGTACTTTTCCTTTGCTACTTCAAGAATCTTCTTCAGTACGGGAAGAGCATTACCAGACTTAAACACTGTTATTAGTTCATCAAATTCTCTACTTTTCATGTATTCAGCAAGCTTTGAGACATCACCACCGAAGGTACTGAATTTATACTTTTCCTCGGCATATCCTATCCTCTTGCGGACTTCGTCTATTAGTTGTGGTGTAAGCCTTTCTTCTGCAAGAATCCTATTCACTATCTGTCTCAAAAAGTCAGGTTTTCGCTGTACCCCCTGTTGCACGAGTCCTCACCCCGCGTATGTCTATTTGACTGTCTACCTCATAAACAATTATGTGTATGTCCTCGTAGGCAATTTCTATGGGTTAGTGTGCTGCTGTTAAACAATTATCGCCGTCCAGGCTAGAAGGATTGCGGGAGGTCGAGGGCTTCTTGTTAGGTGTAGTGAGGTTTACCTCAAAGATATGGCATGAGGATGTTGTCTATATAGAGGTCAGACGGGGTGAGGGTATTGAAGGCGGCGATGTCATTAATGTTGGTGTTGAGGCTGAACAACAAGGTTACACTGGCTATTACATGGCTCCATCGGTAATGCAAAGGATAAACAAGTATAGACTTAGATGTAAAGTTAGCTGGATAGAGATCCAATTGGACTCAGAACTTAAAGATTATGAAAGTGATATTGTTGTTCGGGAGGGAAATCGGATAGCATTCAACAAAATAGGTGATAGTCATCCTACAGTCCTCTTAATACTAGAACATGGTAAGGAGTGTCGTTTGAAAATAGTTGTGAAAAAGCCTAAATCCTTGCCTTACGCTGAAGAGAAGATTCCATAAATATTCTCTCCATTGATCATAACTAGTGGGTGAGATTGTAGTGACTGAAGTAAAGTTCGAAGTTATAAATGTACCTATACCTGAGGGCAGTAACATCATCATAGGTATGGCACATTTCATAAAGACTGTTGAAGACCTATACGAAGCGCTTGTAACGAGTGTGCCTGGCATAAGATTTGGGCTAGCATTCTGTGAAGCTAGTGGAAAAAGACTCGTAAGACATGAAGGTAACGACGATGAATTAAGACGTCTTGCTGCTGAAGTAGCGCTAAAGATAGGTGTTGGACACCTCTTCGTAATCTATATCCGTGAAGCATGGCCAATAAACGTGCTTAATGCCATAAAACAAGTGCAAGAAGTCACGACAGTTTATGCAGCAACAGCAAACCCTCTCCAAGTATTAGTTGCTGAAACCGAGCAAGGTAGGGGGCTAGTGGCTGTCATAGATGGTTATAAACCACTAGGTATTGAAGGTGACGAAGATATAGCTGAGAGAAGGGAATTTCTACGCAAGATAGGATATAAGAAGTAGTAAGGGCCTCAAGGCCCGGCTGATTCCTCATATCAACTCAGACCCGCCGTAGCAGTTAAGGAACAATCTTCATCGGCCCAATAATTTATTGGAGGACATCATACCCTTATTGGTTTTCTTCGTAACGGCTAATAAATGAGGTGGATAGTAATTGAAGGCTAGTATCCGTTACTATAAACTTGAAGAACGCGTCATGGGCCCTATAGAGATAGAAGTGCTTGTGCCCATAAGGACTGAGAGCTTAAAATTATCATCAACTGCTCGTGCAGTAGACCGTGTCCTTGACGAGCTTGCGCTAATAGCAGAACGCTATAAAAGGGATAGGAATTATGTCGTGGAGGTCTTCGTTGAGATGGGTAAAGGCAAAGAGGCGACTTTCTCTGTAACAACGATAAAATCTACTAGAGGGAGAATACAGCTATATTTCAGTCCAGCGAGGCTAAGACGAATAGGACTTATATATGATGGCACGAGAAGAGTTAATGATGTTAAGTGGATAGAATCCCCGGAGGAGACATATGTCTATGTGGGAAAGATAAAAATAAATGATGAGAACGTTAAGGCAATAATACTCGATACCGATGTTGGCGTGAGAGTATTAAGTCGGCGTGAGATAGAGGAGTATCGCAAACGGAGTGGTACTCATTTAGGCAAAACATAGGGATGATGAATGACTCCAATAAGCGAAGCTAATATCTTAATGTGCGTGCTCCGCCCCTCCTGACATACTACTAAAGTAGTTCTTGGAAGCCCATAAGCGGTGTCGAAGCTCTTCACGCACGAGCTGGCTTACAAGATCTATATGGACCCTCTTTAAGTGTAAGTATAGGCCCTTTCTTGTGAAGGGCCCACGGCCACAGAGTCCGCAATATAGTGTTGGTGGTGTTTCACGTATAAGTTGTGGCCTTAAAGTATCAATTAGATTTATTACGATGTTATGAATACTTGGCGGAAGAAAGGACATTGCTGATTTGTAGTCAAAACCTATAGCCCCCCTTATGACTACTTCGGCGACGTGGTAGATTATGTTAAGCATGTCATCAATATTGCTGCTACCCACATTTACCCCTTAATGCTTGTTCTATTTTTCGGCTAGGAAAAACCTTCTATACATGGTAATACTGTCGCCGCATTAGCTGCTATGAGCGGACTATCTTTTTGCGGGTACTACTATCATTAAGACAGCAATACTGCGGATTTTTTCACAGCTCTCATTCTCTATAATATTGGCTATGAACTGTTTTGCTTCATCGGCGTAGTCTTGCGAGTCGAGTAATAATAATGCTATTTCTTTCATAATGGTCTCCTTGCAGTTGTATCTAGCTAGTACAAGTTGTTCTAGTATCCATTCAAGCTTCTCTTCACCAAGAATACTAACCAGATAGGTAGTGTCAGTGGATTTGAGAGACGCATAGTACGCAGCATTGGGTATGTATGTGGGTTGTGCCATTCTAAGCCACTCTGTCAAGGCATTCTCGTGTAGTGTTTCAATGTTGTCGTCGGAGCCAAGTACAGATTCTATAATTGGTTTTATTGATGCAGTAAATACAGTAATGCGACAAATACACGATAAATCATAGCCTACCGAATATGTGGGCTCAGATATTGCTGTTGGAATAGTGGGTAGAACCGTTGAGGCATTAGCGGCCTCGGCCAATACAGACACCCCTAGCACCTGCCTTGCCATTACACTGTAGAAAAGCGGTGAGCCTCATGCTCGGTGTTGGGCGGGCTTTCTTCATAGATAGTCTCGGACGCTGGCGTAGCGCCTCATCGCATTAGATGTCAGCTGGACTAGGATACTTCATTAATTTATTAATTTTACTTATCATGCTCTGTCCGGGTTTGTCTCATCATACTCTCAATCTAAGCTCTAAGTACCATGATAGGATAGTGGAAGCTAAGTCTATAAGTGTTTATCGTGGTGGTAGCTTAAGGACATAGTGGAGTAGGGGCGTTGATTAAAGCACCAGTATGCATTAGATGTGGCCGTATAAATGACGGCTCAATGCATTTCATTGATAATATGTGTATTGAGTGTTACGCAAAAGAGAGAAAGCTTCTATGTGTTTCACCAGAGGTTAAGGTATTATATTGCAGAGTATGTGGTGCAATCAAAACTGGACACAAGTGGATTGACGGAGGGGACATTCGAGAAGCCATTGAAAAATTTATAAAGGACTACTTTATTGATGTCATTAAGCCGTGTAGCGATCAAATAAGAGACTACAAGTTATCATCATTCCACTTCGTAACCGAGCCTTCGTGGAGAACACGAGTCAAACTCTATTTTGAAATCCTAATCAATAACCTAGATACCCCGATTACGCAAGACTATAATGTGATAATACGTTTAGTGCCATCCCTCTGTGCTGTATGTCACATGTTTCGTGGAGGCGACTATAATGTCCTTGTTCAACTTCGTGGATTAGGCGCTGACAGCCTTTATAATATCATTGAGGAAATCCTATCGAAAAATACAAGCATTGCTCAAAGAACAATAGACATTCTTGACCGAGGAAAGAAGGGCTTAGATATA
>JALTZQ010000037.1 GCA_027046105.1 Pyrodictiaceae archaeon | reverse complement strand
TATCGAGCCACCGGTGGGAAGATGCTTGGGAGAAAGGAGAAGTACGTGTAGATGCCCCTTTAGTCCTATTATTCATTCCGAGAGCCTCCAGGGTAGAGGACATCGTGAAGAGTATAGACGCTAGTAATATTGTTATATTCTCTGTAGGAGAGCCTACTGAGAAGCTAAAGCATGTCACAAATCTCTATATTGTTAATGGGCCTGAGGATCTAGTGGAGGCTCTAGCAGATGCACTTCGAGCTCTCAAGGTATAGACGTACGGCTATGAAACTACTAGGGTTGATTGGCAGCATAGTATTAGCATACACAGCCATAGTTTCCCTAGCGGGACCAGTTAAGCTACTTGGCCTACTTGCTGTACCCATACTATTGGCTTCGGGCCTCTATGGAAACTTGTCGACGGCATTATTCGTTGTATCCTCGCTAGTATTTGTTATGGCAATTACGGGTATGAGTAGTATGCCAGCCTCCAGCCTAGCTCTAGGATTAGCATTGATAGGGCTATCTCGGTATCCAAGGATACGCATACCCGTACTCCTTACACCATTAGCCCTAGTAGCTATTGTGGTAACTAGTGCTAGAGCAGTGCTCGGGGCAGCAAAAACAACTAACAGCACATTATTGGCTCTTGTAGACCCGTTACTAGAGTCACGTATAGGCCTATTAGCGATAGCCTTCATACTGGTCTCTGTCCTAGCACTGGTTCTAGATCAACTACTCTCGGTAATGATACTCTACAGATTAGCCAAGAAGAGGTATCCAATACTAGATTCCAGTACGCTACAAGAGCTTCTCAGGGCTGAGACTTGGGAGCCGCGATTAGAGAGAAGAATAGTAACAATCGTTGTTGCCTTCTTGGCTGCACCGATGCTTTCGGGGCTTGTTACACCATTGGTGGAGCTCTTAGCGGGGTCTGGAGGATCTAGTATATGGCTTGGCCTAGTAATAGCTTACATAGTAGTTGCACTAGTGTTCCGGGTATCTAGTATCCTTACTAGGGTGCTAACTAATACGAGGATCCAACTAGCTATGCTTATAACGCTGCTAGTGATATTCGTAGTGGTTATGCCGGAATCGATACAGGGGTTGCTTGGAACCCGTGCTATAGATCCACTGACAAACCTGGTTGATGAGCAGGCATACCTTAAGTTACTGGAGAGGGAGATTGCTGGGCTAGAAAAACTAGTAGAGCTAGTGATAGCAATCTTATGGGGAAGCTAGGCCACGGCAAGCACTTGTAAGGGGATAGCTGGGAGTACCACCCCTCACTACATTTACTACCTCTTCCAGGATCCACTTGAATGTCTGCTCCATAGACCACCTGGTATAACCACCTATATGCGGTGTTAAAACTACATTATCCATCCTAGTTAGTGGGTGATCTTTGGGTAAGGGCTCTTCCTCGAACACATCAAGGGCAGCGCCTGCAAGCACACCATCTCTCAAGGCTTTTACGAGTGCATTAGTATCAACAACGCCGCCACGTGATACGTTGATAAGGAATCCTCCCCTAAGCCTCGATAGTAGACTCCAATTAATGAGATGTCTCGTTTCACTCGTTAACGCTATGGTTATAAAGACTATGTTTGTCGAGCTAAAGAGCTCTTCAAGCCCTGTAAATTTTAGGGGAAGAACGCGTTCGACTTCCGGTTTTCTCCTCCTACTCCAGTAGAGAATGGGGGTCTCCACATTAAATGCTAGCAGGAGCCTGGCAAGGCGGGCTCCGATACGGCCAAGACCTACAATACCTACACGTAGGCCCGAGAGGCTAGTACCAAGTAGCTCTCGTGGAGCAGGACCTTTCCAGGCTCCTTCACGGACAAGGCGGTCACCGCGAACAATGTTTCGAAGTAGAGCAAGAGCCAAGCCAACAGCGTGCTCGGCAACAACGTCGGCAATGTAGTCAGGGTGGTTCCAGACACAAATACCCCTAGAATCAAGCCAGTCAAGGTCGAGATTATCTACACCACTACCAAGAACAGCTAGAAACCTAGCACCACTACACTCGATGAGCTCTCTCACAGTGGTCCATGGAGTAGCAGGAGAAACTACAACAACATCTGCTTTATCACACTCACCTCTACCACGATAATCATATACTTTAAAGCCAAGTCTCGATAGCTCTTCAACGAACCATTGGGGGGAACGAACACCTAAAACAATCGAGTTAGCCAAAAACTACCACCCTACTTCCAGCTACTTCCCGTGCCGCGAAGCATGTAGCGCAGTACAGCTTGAAGAAACTACTGGGGTAGCTTACACCCCGTCATTTAACGGATACAACCCTATGCACTATGGGGCGAATCGGTGCCTAGTACTTTTCGTCTACTACGTGTCCTGCAAAGCCATAGTTAAGCCGTGCCTATGTGTTTGAACACTTAGTGGCAGAGCGAATCTATTCCCCAACGTAGTGGGATGGGAAAGCTCTTTTCCCCACCAGGCCTACCCCTTAATGCGTGATAGGGGAACTTGTTTGCCCCCGCTCCTCCAGGTTGAGAATCTCAGGGTGTACTACTACACGTTCAGGGGTATAGTCAGAGCTGCTGATGGTGTCAACTTGTCTCTCGACCAGGGCGAGATACTCGGTATCGCTGGTGAAAGTGGTAGCGGTAAAAGCACAGTGGCATACGCAATTCTAGGTCTTGTCCCTCCCCCAGGTAGGATCGTTGGTGGCAAAATAGTCTTTGATGGCATGGATTTAACAAAGATGAAGGAGGACGATATTAGGAAGAAGATTAGGTGGCGGCGCATTGGCATGGTCTTCCAGGGTGCAATGAATGCTCTAAACCCTATGCACCAGATATGGTTCCAGATCGCAGAGCCTTACATGTACCACTTAGGTATGAGCCGTGAAGAAGCGTACGAGAGAGTGGTTAAGCTTCTCGAAATGGTCGGGCTTGACGAGAGTATTGCTAAAAGATACCCCCACGAGCTCAGCGGTGGCCAAAAACAACGTGTAGTCATAGCCATGGCCTTAGCACTTAACCCTGACCTCATTATCGCTGATGAGCCCACTACGGCATTGGATGTAGTAGTTCAGGCACAGATCCTCAATCTGCTTAAGAGGCTAGTGAGGGAAGCCAACCGCTCCCTAATAATAATAAGCCATGACCTAAGCGTTATCGCGGAACTCGCCGATAAGGTAGCTATAATGTATGCAGGCAAGGTTGTAGAGTTTGGGGAATCGGAGAAAATATATGATAATCCACAGCATCCATACACACAAGCGCTACTAAGAGCTATACCAAGGCTTGGTGCACCTAGAACAAGACTTGAATACATTCCAGGTGTTCCACCTGACCTCCGTTCCCCTCCCCCAGGTTGCCGTTTCCACCCGCGATGCCCGAAGGCTATGGATGTGTGTCGTAGAGATGAACCCCCAATGGTGGAGGTTGAGAAAAACCATTACGTGGCATGCTGGTTATACGCAAAGAAGTAGAGAGGTAGTACGTCATGGCTGAGCCCCTTGTAAAGGTAGAGAATCTACGTGTATGGTTCCCTCTTCGGAGGGGACTCTTAGATATCCTAAGACGTAGGAGATCAAGATATGTTAGAGCTGTTGATGGTGTATCCTTCGAGATCTATCCCCGTGAAATCTTCTGTCTTGTTGGCGAGAGTGGCTGTGGCAAAACAACTACTGGGCTAACTATCCTAAGACTAACGGATGAAGAGAACGTGCGTGGAGGCAAAGTATTGTTTAGGGCTAGCGAGGCTACAATGAAACTTGCATTAGAGAGGGACCCGGAGAGCATAGACAAGGAATCCAACATGGTGGATATATACAGGGTTAGGGATACAACTGTTCTCCGGGCCCTTCGCCGAGAAATGCAAATAATATTCCAAGACCCCTATGGCAGCCTAAACCCCAGATATACTGTTAGAAGGATACTCGAAGAACCCCTAATAATACATGATATAGGTGATCCAGACGAGCGCGTGGAAATGGTGTTTAAGGTTCTAGAGGCCGTGAAGCTGGTTCCCCCCGAAGAGTTCGTAGATAGGTTTCCCCACCAGCTTAGTGGTGGCCAGAGACAACGTGTCGCCATTGCAAGAGCATTAATACTCAACCCAAGCCTTATCGTAGCGGACGAACCAGCATCAATGCTTGATGTCTCGATTAGAGCGGAGGTTCTAGAGGTTCTCCTAGATCTCCGAAACCGGTTTAATGTATCCCTACTCTTCATAACCCACGACTTAGCCCTAGCATACCATACATGTGACCGCATAGCTGTAATGTATCTCGGAAAGGTAGTGGAAGTAGCAGATATAGAGGAGCTAGTGAAGAACCCGATCCACCCCTACACGAGAGCGCTCATAGCAGCGATACCAGAACCAAACCCACGTAACCGTCTCAAGTACAGGGAAGTCCCTATTAAAGGCGAGATACCCAGTGCCGCCGAGATTCCCCCAGGTTGTCGTTTCCACCCAAGATGCATAGTATACGACCAAGCACCCGATGAAGTCAAGAAGCTATGTAGGACAAGGGAGCCACCACTGAAAGAGGTGAAGCCAGGCCATCAAGTTGCATGTTGGCTTGCTGAGAAACTCACAGCTAGCTCTGTCTAAAACCCTCCTCTCCCATCTAAACTTTAAACCCTATGTACATAACTTCTAGTCCAGTTAATGCTAGTAGCGTATACCTCTGACGAGTAGTGCTAGTGCTGCACCCATCGCTGATACGAGAGCGGCTACTATACCATTCATTACCAGCATCACCAATAAAACTCCTGAACCAATCATCATCATTATTGTCTCTCCAATAGTTGCTGTACCGGCTGCCTCAAGGCCAATAGCATACACGTAGATCTTGGTTAGCGTATAGACAACGGCTGCAAGGAAGCCGCATAGAAGGGAGAAGACAAGTAGTATCGTTATCGATGGCTCGTACCTCCACACCAACAAGCCTAGAATGAATCCAGCTATGGCGCCAGCAATGGCTAGCGCTGTTAACCCTGGGATAGAGTTCTCGAGTAGGAATGCAATCCCAGCCCCAAGTAGGCTAACTGCAAAAGCGAGTAAAGTAATCTTTAAGATAACCCCCACCCTACCTATTCCCCCCATAACCCTTAAGCTGTAGGGATACGGATAAGAGTACAATAATCACGATAGCTATGAAGGCCAGTACTTGGAGCATGATTCGCAGCAAATAGTCTACTGGTAGCCTAGATAACATGTAGTAGATTGGAAAGGAAAGGTACGCTAATGCCAAACCCACCATGAGAGGTCTTAGCTTCTCTTTCCTTAGGCCAATAAGAATCATCGCTAGTGCCGGTAGCACTAGTACAAGGATTGCAACGAGTATATCCTCACCACCAGAACCCACTACCAATCACACCCCTCCACGACTATGAGGCCTTGGCGCTACTTTACGGTACCTGGAATAGGCTATAGCTAACGGCATGGCCATTATTGCCACTGGTAATGCGAGAAGTAGTGGGCTCTTACCCACTAGTAGTTCTGCCCCAAACTCGCTATGACTCACTAGTACTCCGGGGAAGGGCTCCTCTAAAGCTTCTAGTGTAACGTCGATGAAACAGCCATTAAGTTTATGAGTACACGGGCTATTGCAAGCTAGCTCGAAAGTATACCATTTGTCCCTTATCTCGTCATAGCCTTTAACAATGATTGTCTTGGCTCTATCATAGCTTATGGTTAGCAGGGGGTCGCACTTGTATACATAGAATACAAAGTGTACTTGGAATTGTGGTAGTTCTATGAGGGAATCAAAACTTCTCCTATAGTACTCGTCTATGACTGCTGCAGCTACTTGATACCCGCTTATAGA
>JALTZQ010000036.1 GCA_027046105.1 Pyrodictiaceae archaeon | reverse complement strand
GGTCTTAGGTTGTGGAGTGCGCAGCGCTTATGGGTTCGTCGTGTATTGAAGGGTAAGAGTTTTGCCATTATTGCTCCTACTGGTGTTGGTAAAACAACTTTTGGCATCTTAATGGCTGTTTATTTTGCTGCTGTAGAGGGTAGGAAGAGCTACATAGTTGTTCCTACAACGCCTCTTGTGCAGATGGTTGAAGAGAAAGCTAGAGCCATGGCTGAAAGAGCAGGTGTTAATGTAAGGATTCTGTCTATACATTCACGGTTAACCGTGAAGGAGAGAAACACTAGATACAAGAGATTCTTTGATGGAGACTTTGATATATTAGTGACAACCTCCAGGTTCATGCTCACAAGGCAGGAGGAGATAGTCAAAGTTGCTAGGAAGATTGGTGGTTTTGCCTTCGTATTTGTGGATGACGTAGATGCTGTTCTCAAGAGTAGTAAGTCTGTACTCGCAGTTTTACGTATTGTAGGCTTCACGGATAAGCTAGTTGGTACTGATGGGCTTGGCTGGCAACTTATTAGGCTACGTCAACGACTAGTGTATGAGGCTGAACGGGCTGCAAGAGAGTTTCAAAAGGCCATAGATGATATGAGGAAGGCTGCGCACCGTGCAGGAAGACAGCTAATGATTGAAGAGATTAGGGATAAGCGCATAGAGATCGTGCGCAAGAGGCTTGAAAAGGTCTATCGGGAGATTAGGGAAATAGAGAAGGAGATAGAAAAGGAGAGGAGAAGAGCGGCTGTACTAGTTGTTTCAAGTGCTACAGGGCGTCCACGTGGCCGACTCGTGCGTCTCTTTCAGGTCCTATTAGGGTTCCAAGCTGGTTCACGTAGCGAGACTCTGCGTAATATTCTTGACACATACATTCCTGCAGGTCGCTGGGAACTCGTTGAAGAGAGACTTGTCAAGGTACTTAATGAGCTTAAGTCTAGGTGTCAACGTTGTGGTGGAATAGTATATGTCCCCGTTGATAGGGGTTCTGAGTATGCAGTAAGATTAGCTGAGCTATTGAGTAAGAAGGGTATTTCAGCAGAGGCCTTCACATCAAAAAACGTCGACGCCCTTGAAAGGTTTCGACGCGGAGAAATAGATGTACTCGTAGGTGTCGCGATATACTATGGTGTGGCTGTTCGTGGCCTCGACATACCCGAAAGAATCTGTTATACAGTCTTTGCCGGTGTACCCAGGATAAGATTTAGTGCAAGATTCGAAGACCCACATCCTATTAGTATTATTCGCGCCCTTGCAATTCTAGTGGACCATGCACCAGAAGATGTAGCACGTAATGCAGAGAGGTACCTTGTTAAACTACGTAGGCTTTATCAAAGACTAAGCCAAGCAGCTATACAACTAATCGCTGAAGAATTAAGGAGAGGGCAACCACGAACGGATGCTTCAAAGGCCTTCATGGAAGCACTCGAGTTCATACGAACCACCCTTACGAGAAGTGACGTATGGGATCAACTAGAGAAAGCAACAGACATAGCTATTGTAAGGGAGGGCGAGAAAAGCTACATACTAGTCCCCGATGCACCAACGTATATACAGGCTAGTGGGCGCACGAGTAGACTCTATGCCGGCGGAATAACGCGTGGACTCTCCGTAGTCATTGTTGACGATGAGAGGTTAATGAATGGGCTAATGCGCAGAACTAAGTGGTATGCCGATGTCGAGTGGAGGCTTTTTGATGAGATAGATTTAGATAGAATTGTTAGGGAGATGGAAGCTGACCGCGAAGACTTGCTTGCTGTCGTCAGTGGTAGGAAGAGAGTTGATACTTATGGTAGAGAGCTTGTCACAACAGCACTTCTCATAGTGGAATCACCAAATAAGGCTAGGACTATCGCTAGCTTCTTTGGACGCCCAAGTGTACGAGAGGTTGGCCCCCTACGCGTCTACGAGGTATCAACAGGCGATTACATGCTTCTTGTGACTGCTAGTGGCGGACATGTTTATGATCTCGTTAAACCCATTAAACCTTCAGAGCATATAGAGCCAACTTGGTTACTGGACGTTCTCAATAAGAGTACTGAGACGGTAAACTGGAATCAAGCACTTAATGTACACGGAATAATAGCTTACCGTGACGGCAATAGAACCAAGTTCCTACCAGTCTATTCACCGATGGCTCGGTGCCTTGTATGTGGGCACCAGTGGGCTCTTGATCCGGCTGTTTTCAAGCCTAGAGAAACCGTGCTAAAATGCCCCGTGTGTGGTAGCCCGTTTGTACGTAATAGCTGGGAATCGATAGAGGCATTGCGTGACCTAGCTAGCGAAGTAGATGTAGTATTCATTGGCACCGATCCCGACACCGAGGGAGAGAAGATAGGGTGGGATCTAGCGGTACTCATAGCACCATATGCCAAGAGTATTGCCAGAATCGAATTTCACGAAATAACACGAAAAGCGATACTCAATGCCATAAGAAACCCTAAACCCTATGGAGTACACAAGATGGCTGTATACGTGAGAGAAACTGGCGAAGAAGTCGAAGTTCCAGCAATAAACCTTGTTCATGCCCAAATAGTGCGACGTGTTGAAGACCGATGGATAGGTTTTACACTATCACCTATACTATGGACATTATTCTGGCCACGCTTCTGCCAAAAAAGAGTTGAGAAAGCAATAGAGCGCTACAAGCAAAGACTGGGACGTAGAGAGGCTGAACGTAAGGGGCTTGACGCGAAAATACGAGGAATGGACATTAACCGACTACTTAGCAATATCCAGGCTCTTGCAGAAAAACGTAGCGGTTTGAACAAGAGTATACAAGAAGTCCGTGAAGTACTAGCAAATTTAGAGGAACTGAAAAGACGCTGTGAACGCCCGAACTATAATCTAAGTGCGGGTAGAGTACAAACACCCGTTCTCGGATGGATTGTTGAACGTACTCTAAAAGCTAGTTACGCTCTCGAGCCAGTGGTGAGACTCTTCATCCCCGATCTAGATCTATATATTGAGCTTGAGGGGGAGGAAGTTGATAAAAGAGCTGCCAATACTGTTGAGAAGATTAAGAATACTGTGAAGGAAGTATCACAATACATTGCCGATGGACCTAGAGCCGCGAAAATAGCTAGTATAGAAGAAGCTATTAATACTTTATCAGAGCTCAAGCATGAGATAAAGAGAGTCGTTAAAGAGTTAGGGGAGCAACTAAAAGGTAAAGTAATTATAAGCGTAGAGGTTGTTTCAGAGGAGGATGTTGATGTAAAGCCTTTACCACCATTCACAACAGATACATTATTGTCTGAAGCTGCTGCCAGACTTGGCTTAGGCGCACCACAAGCTATGAGGCTCGCCCAAGACTTGTTCGAAATGGGGTTCATAACGTATCATAGAACCGATAGCACAAGGATAAGTGAACTTGGTATAGCCATCGCCAAGGAATATCTACGTGAAAGATATGGCGATAAATTCGAAGAACTCTTCACTCCACGCTCATGGGGCGCAGGTGGAGCACATGAAGCCATAAGACCAACTAGACCTATTGACGCGAATCGACTTAGGAGGCTTGTTGAGGAGGGTATTATTCAACCAGTAAGACCGCTTACTAGAAGACACTACATGCTTTACGACCTCATTTTCCGTAGATTCATTGCAAGTCAAATGAAGCCAGCTAAGCTGCGAAAGCAAGTAGCTAAGCTAGTAATAGACATTAATGGGAAAAGGATAACGCGGATAATTGAACGATATGTTGGCATTGTAGAGAAGGGTTTCCTTGATGTTTACCCAGTGCTAGACGTTACTAGACCACTTAAGCCTGGCACCTATCGAGCCGAGGTGGAGACAACTGTAAGGCCAATGGAGTTACCTATTACGCAAGCTGAGACAGTGAGAAAGATGCGGGACAAGAACATAGGGCGTCCAAGCACGTATGCCAAGATAGTTGAGACTCTACTACGTAGGGCCTATGTGGTCTCACCGGGTGGTCGTATATTGAAAGCTACACAACGTGGTATCGGTGTCTACGACTTCCTTATAGCACGATTTCCGGATCTTGTATCGGAGAAGGTTACACGTGAACTACAAGAACAGATGGATAAGATAGAGCTCGGTAAGCAAAACTATCAAGACGTACTTGACAAGATGATTAGGGAGATAAAGGAGGTTCTTGAGAGAAACGACGACTTCCGCGATTATGCTCCACCGTTGCCCGTATAAGTCGTAAACAAGTCCTAAACGTTTTATTCAAGCCCTAGTTACGTCTCTGAGTAGGTACCTAGCCCGGGGATTGAGGCCTCTCTACGCAGGCCGCTATTCCGCTAAGTCTTTGGGGTGAAGACTTGTCTATAACGGTTGCACTTATACACATGAAGCTTAAACTACTGACGAAGAAGGCTAATCTTGAAAAAGCACGTAAGTTAACTAAGGAGGCAGCTATAAAGGGGGCTAAATTAGTAGTTCTTCCCTCATTCTTTAACACATCACCCTTCTTCCTATACTACCCAATGCAGAGGAACAAGATAATCGTTAAGAACCAGGCAGAGCGAATACCGAGCATGACATCAGAGTACCTCTCCCTAATGGCGAGCGAGAGCGGAGTCTACATAATAGCTGGGCCGATGATCGAAAGAGCTGGGCCAAGACTTTTCCTTACAACACTTGTGGTTGCACCGAACGGAGAAATCATTGCTAAATACCGTAAGCTAGCTATAAGTGGACTTGACGAAGAGTTAGGGATAACTTACGGTAAAAGCGCGTATGTCCTAAACAACCTAGGTAGACCGATTGGCGTAATGGCCGAGGATGACATCTACTATCCAGAAGTAGCACGGAGCCTATTGCTCATGGGAGCAACACTATTCATTACTACCCTAAGAATAGGTGAGCCCATAGAAAAGCTCAAGCTAATGTTGCAGGCTAGGAGCAAGGAATGTAATGTTCCCATACTTGCTGTTGGTGGAGCATTAGAAGCCATGGATAAATACATCGAAACACCAACTATGGTTGTGGATCCGGAGAAGGGCATAGTAGAAGAGATGAAAGATAATATTGACAATATCCTTCTCGTAGAGGTTCTCGAGAAACCAGAAAATCTCAGAGAAATCCTATACTCAGCTCTACGAGCAAAGAACCTATCTCAGCAACTATGCAAAGCGGCGCGTGAGAATACTGTTGAGGATATGATAGGGCGCTTAAACCAGTAATTTTTAGCCAACAACAATAAGGAGGCGATAATGGACTAATACTGCCATACCTATACCCTGGACTGGGTCATGAGGAGAGCGCTCTTCGCTGAAAGATGACCATACTATGATGTATAGGCTGGGATTACTGAGCCCTCCAAGATTAGGCTATGGAAAAATTTATCACTGATAGATCTATTATTGTTCCCAGTGCTACACATGTAGCCCTCTGTGTGCCGGGCCAAGACAAAGGTGATTGGCTATTGTCGTCGCCTACTCTAAGCTATCTAAAACCCATAGTAGGAGAACTTCAGGGCGAGGCCGCTTTTGCGTACTTGGCTAAGGCTAGACGCTTGGCTGAACAAGGACGAGATGTCATTAGCTTTGGTATAGGTCAACCAGACCTTCCAACACCTAAACACATTATCGAGGAGGCTAAGAAGGCTCTAGATGAAGGTTTTACAGGTTATACTGAGACAGCTGGTATACCAGAACTTCGCCAAGCAATAGCCAATTATTTGAATGAGAGGTATAGTGCCGGTGTTTTACCCGACGAGATAATCGTCACAACAGGTGCAAAAACTGCTATATTCCTTGCTGTTGCCGCATTTATTGGCCCAGGCGATGAAATAATAGTGCCAGAGCCAAGTTACCCAGCGTATCCGGAGG
>JALTZQ010000035.1 GCA_027046105.1 Pyrodictiaceae archaeon | reverse complement strand
TTAATTACTCTAACACTATTATCCATGATAATGACCTCACTAACCATTTACCTTATCAGTATAGGGGAGCTGGGGTTCCCAGATTCAATACTTGAAATACCCTATGAGGCCATCGCTAGTCACCTGGGTAAGCTAGACCTTATAGGTAGCTACCGGTTAACGCCTAATCAGCAAGAAATAATACCGGTGGAATCCAGCAAGATGTATCTAGTTGTAGAGACGGATCTTGATTGCAATATCACTATCTCAGTAAAGGAAAATACCACAATTAGGAAAACACTCCCCAAAAAAGAGCTTACACCTAATGAAACCCGTGTGTTCATGGTTTACACGCCTTGCAGTAATTGTAGCATTGGGATACTTGTATCCGAATGCAATAAAAGCACTATGGATGTCTACGTCTATGGAATGGAGGCAAGTGATGTAAATCTTGATAATAAAACCGATGAAACCGATATTCA
Organism: Pyrodictiaceae archaeon; assembly: GCA_027046105.1. Next base: position 5,363 of record JALTZQ010000035.1, on the reverse strand, counting down.
GGCTGTGCTAGAACTTTACGGAATCAGTTACAGCACCAACGCTGGAACTAATAACTATAATCCCTTCCTAGATGTAAATGCTGACGGCACAATAGACTACCGTGATATTGCGATCATAGCTAGAACTATGGCCGATATAACACCACGCAAGGAGACTATGGAAGTTAATGTCGGCTTAAGACGAGCCGGGGATAAAGGCCTTAAACAGCATCTACCAATTACCATGACCGGTCAAAGTGAAAGTGTAGAGCTCGTCTTGTCTCCTGAAGACCCGGTTTGGGCTATAGAAATCGCCTTCAACAGTAACTCTTCTAGTCAGCTTAAGGTGGAGTTTATAGAGGGAAAGGGTTGGGACATGCTAAGTATTAGGAAGAATACCCTGATACTTTATAAGACAGAGGTCAACGCATCGGAGACCCCACTACATATCAAGTTTACTGTTGTTGAAAGTAAAGAAGCACCATCAATAAGCGAGGTGAGGCTGCATGTTAATCTAGCTGACAGTGTTGGTCGTCCACTGCTTAGGGAACCCACCACCCTATCATTAATGGTTAGTATTGTTCCAGCATCTTCTAAGGTAAGTGTAGGAACACAGAATGCGACAAAGACTACAACAATAACCGTGCAGACTAAGACCATCCCTACCAAAGAGTGGTGGCATCTACCACTACTTACTGTTGTACTACTTGTTTCAATTACATCATTCGCTACTGTATTATTGCTTAGACCACGCCCGTAACTTTCACTTGCCGCTAATCTTCCTCGTCTATCGGCAGCTCTGTTAATCTTAATAGCTCAGCAGCAAGCATTCTTGTTGTAACACTTCGTGGAAGACGAGTATCTTCTCGACCATACTCTGTTGGCTCTTTCACCCTCATGCCCACCCCATCCTTTATCTCTATCTCATGCATCATTAGACTATGCTCGGTCTGCCTCATCTTCTCAACTATGACGTACCTATGCAGTGCTCCCTTAAGCACTATCTTCCTAAACCTTATGATACCGTCTGCCACATGCTCTATGCCAAAGCCAAAGCCAAGACTTGTTGTAACAGCATATTGGCTTACAAGGAGAGCGGTGAAATCCCATCTGCTTAGTACTCTCTTCACGTAATAGCTATATTTTCGCGCCATAGCTGGTTTATCTAGCCAAAAAGCACTCATAGAGTCTACTACTAACCGTGCACGCCCAAAACCTAGATACTTCTTCGCCTCAATGATTTTAGAAACCAAGGCCTCAACATCAAGAGAAGGAAGTGTCCATGGGTCATCGCGTCCACCCATTAATGCATCTATAATCACCAAGCTACCTTCATTAATTGCCTTGCGGAAATCAAAACCAAACATTTTTGCTTGCCTTATAATACTTTCGCGCGACTCCTCGGTCGTTACATAGATGTTTTTATCGCCATCATGTATGCCTTGTGCTATGAAATGTATGCAGAATACTGTTTTACCCGTACCCGGTTCGCCTACAACAGCGACAAAGAATCCCCTTGGTATACCGCCACGCACGAGCTCATCAAATCCTGGTACACCGGTTGAGAGTCTTTCAATAGACTCCGCCATGCAGTATTCCCTCCTATACTACTCTTCCCGCCATTAGTCTCGTCTTACCAGCTCCCTCGTAGTAGAGAAGTATCCAGCTACGAACTATTTACCTTCGCCCTAATATCCCCCTCAATTATCTTCTTCTGCCTTAGACGGCTGTATAGGATTGGTCTGTGTTAGCGATTCATTACTTGATAGGTTTTTGGGTATGTATTATCTCAGCTACTGCATTAAGAGAAAGGCCATAAAGTATGCCTGGGAGCGTGAGAGGAGCTTCATTGTGGTAGAGGAGCCCCTAGCGCAGTGTAGCGTTGGAGAGAGAGTATTAGCTATACTATTTAAGCGTGGCATAGATACGCTGGGTGCTCTTCGCGCTGTTGCGCGTTTATTGCATCTACCTGTATCCAGCATAGGTGTTGCTGGCTTAAAAGATGCCAACGCCTCTACAATTCAGTACGTCTCTCTCCCTTTAACACCACTCATTGAGAAAGCTCTGCAGGAGCGAAAAGTTTTCACCATGGCTAATGGACGGGTTATTTTAAGGCTCTTGTGTAGGACCAGGATACGTATTAGCCCAGGTAAGCTTAAAGGCAACCGTTTTACCATTGTTTTACGCGTAAACTCTGATGTAGTTAAGGAGCTTATAAAAGCTACTGCTAGGCAGCCCTTGCTAAACTACTACGGGTATCAAAGATTCGGCACAAATAGGCCAAATACCCACGTTGTAGGTTTGCTTCTAGCATTATCTGATCCAATTCTTGTAAATGAGGTGATTGGGAGCCCCTATCCAGACGAATCTGAAGAAGCGCTACATTGTAGGTTGTCCTATTGGCGTGGAGATTGCAGGCTTACTAAAAGAAAATGGTATGAGCATGAATTAGTAGGCGAGTACAGCATGGCGAACCTGTGGACCAAAATACGTAAGGTTATTGGTAGGCTTGCACTCTCTGGTTTACAAGCATACATCTTTAACCTCTATTTGTCAGAAAGGGTTAAGCAAGGTTATGACCATACTGTCATTCTTACTGGGGAACGTAGAGGCGTCAATGGGTACCCCTTAGCTCCTATCCCTGGCAGAGGAGTAAAGCTGGAAGGTGAAGCCAGAAGAGTACTTCGCGAGGCCCTTGAAGCACATGGACTTAGCCTATCACTAGTCGAGCGCATACATGCTAGGGGATACTGGCGCCCACTATATGTGAAACCGAGAGATTTAGAGAGCATCGTGGCTAACGATCTAGTTGTCTTGAGATTTAGTCTAGAGAAAGGAGCCTATGCAACCACTCTTTTACGTGAAATAGCCAAAAACCCGCTAGATGTAGCCTAGGAACTACTCGAAACGTATTCTAGTCCTCTTGCCGAGTAATTCGCTCAATATACGCTCTAGAGCCTCCTTCTTTCCCCCTATGAACCTCTGGTCTCTTCTAGGCACACGAATAACATACTCAATACTCCCATCCGGAAGCCATAATGTATTAACTCCCAGTACCCGTGCTGGATAGAGCAGGAACGCTGCAAGTCCACGGACATCACTGGCTCGAGGTATTATCTTGACTTGTCGGCCCGTTTTCTCGTGCAGTTTCTGCTCAAGCATCCTAGCATGCCTCGTAAATACTGGTACACTTGTGCCAACACCAAGGTCCATCACTATCACCATCACATCATCAACGTGGAAGGCTTTATGGTACACCGCCTTCCGTAGTATTTGCATATCCTCTTTTTCCTCAAGCTCTATTAAGGCCTTCATTATAGCTACTTCATCCTCGGTCACAGCACCCGAATCTACTAAGCTCTGGCAACGTGGGCATAATACACCACTTTTTACACAAATGTAGTCCAGCGGTATCTGCACCACTACTTCTCCCCAACCCCCACAAAACAATAACCCTAATTACGTTTAACGCTTCCAAAACAATAACTAAATGCCAAGAGCCTCTCTGCCCTAATGTGTATATGCCTCCCTTGATCCCGGAAAAGGAAGGCTAATATTTCTTACAAGATGTACCTCACTTACCGGATGCGGGGGGTGGTGGCCTGGCTGACGAGATGAACCCCGCATATCGCGGGGTGATATGGGGCCAGGTCCGATCTCGGGCATACATCTCTCCCACTTGGTGGCTAGTAGTGTCTTGTAAAATCCTGGTTGAGAACATTGTTGTAGACTATGATGTTTGCTCCAAGTGTGGTCTCTGCTACAAGTATTGCCCGACAAAAGCTCTTTACGATAGAGGTGATGGTGCTCCGAGTCCTGTTGTGCACAAATGTATAGCCTGTCTTGGCTGTATGGCGCTTTGCAGCGATGATGCTATAAGGCTTTCATTGAAAAGTGTTTGTCCAGAGTAGAGTCTTTCATGGGGGTGCGACTTGAAAATACTTGTTGCTGATGTTACTATTCTAACCCCCGATAGAGTTATTGAAAAGGGTTTTGCTTTCATTGATGGAGCCACTATGGTTCTTGGAGAAGGTGAACCCGAGGAAGATCACCAATATGCAGATATGGTTCTTGGCGGTGAAGGTTATGTTGCACTCCCTGGCTTTATAAATACTCTTGTTTTTCCAGAGGCCTATGCGTTGCGTAGTATCATTGAGAATAGCTTCAAGCCAAACAAGAGGCTCTTACAATACCTTGCTAGAATGGAGTACGAAGAAGCCTATTATTCCTCGATAATGGGCTTCGCTGAATTAGCTTATGATGGTTACACTGGCGTTGTAGCCATTGCGGTTAATGCTGAAGCCTCTGCTAAGGCGTTACGTGATTCCGGTCTATATGGTGCAGTGCTTGTACCCATAGACTGTCCTGGAATCAACATTCCCGATTGGACCAGGGTGGTTGAAGAGATGCCAGGAGGTGAACGTGTTATACCGGGCATAGTTATTTGCAGTGATACTAGCACTAGCATTGTAGATAAGCTTAAGGAAAGACTGGATAGATTCATTGCATACCAAGTTGTTAGCGATACCATTGTTGTCGTAGAGCCAGAAAGCATGAAGAATACACATATCACACCTTTATGGATTGCTTCCAGGGCTAGACTTGTTGGTACGGGCACGATGCATCTCAATACCCCATGGCCATTTCTTGCTAAACCCCTTAAAGGTGAACCATTGTTCTCCTCATTAGTAGAAGGATGGCAGCTTTTTGGCATAGATGGAAAGAGTAGTTCTAACCTCATTGTAATAGATGCTGGTGAGCCTCCGTCAATGCTTGTTACTAGGCGTGGATTAGCTGAAATAGTCTCCTCGAAGCCTCGGATAGAGACCGTGATATCTATGGGGACTGTAGTCGTGGATGGTGGCCAACACATGTTCATAGGCCGAAGTACTGCTAGTAAAGCGAGAGAAGTCCTAAGTAGACTGACTGAGAAGTATGGAGTATGAGAAAAGAGTTTGGTGTAGGGAGGGGGTTAGCCTAGCTAATACTATTCCAGCGACCTATCAGCCTCGCCTACCTCAACTCTCTTAGCTCTAAGGGCCTTAACAATATAGTTGAATGCCTCTTCTGGCCTTGTGTGTGCACCACAACTGTATACATCGACTGTGGCAAAGCTGTACTCGGGCCATGTATGTATTGTTATATGGCTTTCGAGGACTATAGCTACTAGGCTAACCCCCTCCCCAATTTTCCACGATTTAATATCGAGTAAGGTCATGTTGCCAATGTTTGCGGCTTCCTCGACGATTCTGCGAAGCCTCGCCTCGTCGCGAAGAACGCTATTGTCACAATGGTAAAGATTGCCGTAAATATGCCTACCATAAACTCTCGGCATACCTGGCTGCGGTTCTGGTCGTGGCCTGGCAACACTAAGCGTCATATAC
>JALTZQ010000034.1 GCA_027046105.1 Pyrodictiaceae archaeon | reverse complement strand
CTCCCAGATAGTCATGGGCCTAGGCTTAGACCTTACACCAAGATCTAGTATTAGGCTCCTTTATCTATTGTGCTAATTGTTGTGTTAGGTTTCTCCATAGTCTCTGGTGGAGGGCATTGTGGTTGTCCGGGTTTTGTGGGGTGCTTTGGTTATGCTGTTCGGTGTCCTGGTATTGCTGGTGCTGCTGTTATTGTGGCGTAGCCTCCTCTTATGGCGTAGCTTGCTATTATTGCTGCATGGTCTGCGAAGTAGGGTAGGCGTTTCTTGTAGTGTGGTGGGATGGGTAGTTTCTCAGCGGTTTTCTCGTCGGTGCGGAAGTATATCTTGGTGTTTGCTAGTGTTGATACGAGTGGGGATACATCGTCCTCCCTGTGAGTGGAGAATATCATGGCTATGCCTCTTGCGCGGCCAAGCCTGGCTAGCCTTTCGAGCCAGGAGGCTAGGAGCTCGGAGTACTCCTCGCCTCTCCTTGGAGGGAAGAAGAGGTGTGCTTCATCTATAACCAGCACTGTGTATTGGTGGCTTCTCCTCTGCATCTCTACATGGCGTATTAGTGTTTGGAGGAGTCTAGAGCCTAGTAGAACCTTCACTCCTCGAGGGTCAGCCTCGGCTGGTGCACTCGTAGCTGCATAGTCAAGGTCTAATACTATCATGCGTACTCCTAGCCTGTGGGCTACACTAGCTAGCTCACCGTAGTCTAGGTCTTCTCCACCAGTATCCACTATTCCCATTGCAGCTATTGCTTGTAGCCTACGGAGTATGTGGTTGAGGGTTTCACGGTGCACCCTATACTTGTTTATAAGGGCATCCCTATTCTCCTCCACCCAGTCAATGAATGCGTAGATGTCTTGTGGCTCTCCGTGCCCGCGGCTATATACTGTGTAGATTCTCCTCAGCTCCTCTCTCGCTCTTTCAGTCAACATAGGGTCCATTGATGCTAGTCGTCTAGCATCACCCCTCACCTCTATGCTACGTAGCGCAACGTTTAATTCGAGTTTTAGTGGTGGTATTACCTCGCTACAGCCCTCTATGTTGACAACATACTTGCATACGAGGTCGTCCCGTGGCTCCTCGTCGCGTACCCGGATAATGCAGTCAAGGCCACGATACATTGTCGATAGTATCGCCTCTATCCTCGCCCGATACCTTTTGCATTGTTCTCGGAACTCTGTACTACAGCCATGATTGCCACGGAAGCATGGTGCTACTATAAGACCTTGTAGGCGATGCCCTGCTATTGGGCGTCCTGGTGCTGCTGATACACCGTAGACCTGGGTTAGTATGAGGGCTCGTCTCTGATCCACGAGACTCCCTGGCACGTAGCCGGGTAGTAGGCTTGCCACGTAGTCTCCATTGGCGTCAAGGACTACTGCTTCAACACCCTTGTCTCTTAGGGCGTTGTAGAGTAGGTTTTTGACGAAACTCGTCTTACCACTCCCCGTTGTACCAGTCACCAGGATGTGTTTAACCATTGTCTGCCAGGGTAGGTTTAGGGGGACGACAGTGTCTCCAAGGGTGTAAACAGTGTCCATTATCCCTAGAGCGCCTATCGATACTCCAGGGCCATGCTCAGCCGCTATTAGAGCTTCAATGACTCGTGGGTGGGGGATAGCCACTGGGCTATTAGGGTCTGGGGGCACTGTTGGGGATACTATTGGGCGGGTCATTATAGCTTTGATAGCCTCCTCTATGGTCTCTGCTCTACTCACCCTATCGGCTATGGGGCCTAGGTGTAGCAGTAGTAGTGGCCGTAGCCATAGCCTTAGCGAGACCATCTGATACGCTATTGCCTGGAGTGGTGTACTACGCTCCTCCAACGATATATGGCTAGGTGGTGGGCCGCTATGGAGGCTCGCGAGAGCAGAAGCTGCAATGGACTCCTCGACCACTGCTAGTACCAGTGAAAGGGTCTTGGGATCTACTACTACGAGATAGTAGCCACTAGATAGTATCTCTGGCCATCGAGGCGAAAGTGTTACCCAGATCTGCGGGGGGACGTCGACTGGTATGCGGTCGGGACGTATCTCCTCCATCACTGAGACCCTGCCGATGATCTGGGTGCCCATGACGCTACTAGCTAGCTTCTTAGCTATGCGGTCAGCAAGGCTAGCTAAGTCCTCATAGTTGCCGGCTAGATCCCTTACAAGTCCTACTGCATCCTCGAAACGGGACAATATGTGCCACCCGGCCTATCCCTCTTGCAGGGATATCAGTGTCTCATAGGTGAAGCTAACCTTCTCTCTAAGCAAGTGGTACCCCATCACCATTAGGCTCTTGGCCAGCCTGCCTGCAGCACGGTCGGCTAAGACTATTGGGGCGGGGATGCTGATTGTATCCGGGTATAGTGTGAGCCATACTAGTGTTGAGAGTAGCTGGGAATCCTCATCGTAAGCGTCTCTAGGGTCAGCCACGACCTCTACTTGGCCGTGGCTGGCTATTGCTACTAGGCGGCAAGCACCTAGTATGCATGGGAGTTCTACACGTAGCACGATACGGCGACCCCAGCCTGGGATGACAATGTAGTAGACCTTCTTCATAACAATGTATGTGGATAGCATCCTTGAGAGGTCATCGAGTGTCTTGAATCCTAGCTTGCTACGAGTAAATAGCTCAATGTACCTGGATAAGCCCTTGCCGTGTAGTGGATGCCCACCAATCTTGTCAATAAGCGTTGACGCAGCTAGGCCAGTCACCATGGGGCCTATGGCTATGGGGCCTCGTTGTTTCTCAGCTAGGAGGTCGACTAGCTCCAGATCCCTAGCAAGGGGGAGCTCCGTGGCCCTACTACAGGCGGAGAGGGCGTGGATAAGATACTTAGACATACCCAGCCTCTTAACGACCCCAATGACCTCTATACTCCTCTTTACAGCTTCTACGAGGACTTTTAGCCTGTACGCTGTATTGGCTAGGTAGCTTAGAGCATAGTATGCACGGAAGACCTCGTTTAGAGTCATTAGGCTCGAACGCTGTAAAGCCGCGTAGAGGCTAGGGGTGCTATAGAGGGGGCCATCAATTAGTATTACTCGTTTCGGGCCATCCACTAACACGATGTGTTCTAGTGCATGTGTCTCAGCAAGTAACCGGTTCTCATCAAGCATCGTCTTCGCGTCAAAGCCTGCCCCATAGCCCATACGGGTGAATAGTCCACAAGCCCTGCGGTGAACGCCTTCACAGTCGAGGAGCCTCCTAAACCCCTCTGGTTCAACCAGTGGCCGTGAGTACACAGATGGCATGTTGGGGTCGAGCTCTCTGGGCCCTATGGTCGCGAAAGGTGCACCATCTATGCCCAAGTAGGGGTTTACACCGTCATGAGGGTATACCCCTACAATAAAGCCCCCGTCATAGTATGAAGCTGCAATAGTGTAGATTCCGATCTGGGTCTTCGAGGAGTCGAGGAGCCGTGTACTCCCATCTAGAGCGTAAACAGGGTTCTCGGGGGGAGAAGGCTTAACCACGTGTACGAGTTTTTCCCGCAGCTCATCAATACTACACTTGACCGTGGAGGGCATCAACGTGTACACTACACTTGTTTGTTCGTGCACCTCCTCTCTTTCATCGACCTGGAGGCTTGGCGCCTCCACACGGTTTTGGATCTTCACTGAGTCCACTTGTGCTGCAACCTTGCTAAATACGTTGAAGGCGTCGGTAATACTTACTGGCAACGTCCTCTCACTCCGTCCGCCAGGAGTTCAATCTAATGTAGGGTGATAGATAAAATCTCCCATACACTAGTACCAAGCGACACGCCTTGGCAAGACTGCGCGTCTATCTGGCCTATAGTTTTACGCAGGCTTGCCCAGAGTGGTGGCGAGAGCTAGGCCATCATTATGTAGCTGTATCGGCAGACGATGTTAGCCGGTACGTGCATGTGGCTGTCAAGGCTTTGAGGGGTTTACACGTCCTCATTGATAGTGGTGCTTTCCGCATCGTTAGTAGGGCGCGTGTCCCGGATCCACACCAGGTTATAGGTGTTCAGAAGATAGTGGTTGATGAGCTTAATGCTTTACCTGTTGCCCTAGATCATCCAGTGGCGCCAGGCGTGGGTGAGGAGATTGTTAAGGCCGCTAACAGGAAGACCGCTACCAACGCCTTATTGTGGGTCAGGGAGTTTGGTGACCACTTCGTTTATCCTCTCCACGGCCATACGCCTTCACAGATAGACTACGCGATCGAGTTGATGATAAGGACCGCCCCCTCAGTGAGATACGTGGGGCTTGGTAGCCAGGCTATATTATCGCGTCGTAACCCGTGCCTAGTGTATCGCCTCGTAGAGTATCTCTCCAGTAGGCTGGATAAAGCCATACACGTTTTCGGCGTGGGTAATACTACACTACTACTCCTTGCTACAACCGACATAGCCTTATCTGTGGATACTGCTAGTCCTCTCCACGATGCACGCTATGGGCTATCTAGGCACCCCAAGACACTCTCAATGACGGTTACTGCGTCTAGGAGGCTTAAAGGTAGTAGGCCCAGGGCAAACCCCCTGGAGATCGCCAAGGACTGTAGATGCCCCGTATGTACTACCGTGCCGGGTCTTCTCGCTAACTGGGGTAGAGAAGGGGTTAAGGCTAGAGCAGTACATAACGCTTACCAGTTGTTTCGAATGCTTAAAAACCCGTATGACGCTCTTTCAAGGCTGAAGAGGAGATGTCAGGGAGGATAGCCGGCTACTTGTATCTTGTCCCCTTGAGTGATTCTATCCACTCTACCGTCACTTTCTCCGTGAACGATTTGACTAGTTTGGCTGCGTTTATAGCGTCGTTTATGTCTATGACTTCTACTGGTGAGTGTATGTACCTGGCTGGTATGGAGACTACTGCTGCAGGTACACCCTCCCTCGTGAGAGCTATTATTGAGGCATCTGTTGTACCCCCAGTTGCCACTTCTACCTGGTGGGGTATGCCCTCCTGCTTAGCCACCTCAATGAGTTTCTCCACTAGCTTAGGGTGCGCTATAAGGCCTGTAGCATTCCTGCCATCAGCCACCTTTATCGCAGGGCCTGCTCCTAGTCTCGCTATCCACTCGTGCTCAGCTACCCCCGGCGTGTCATTGGCTACTGTGACGTCTAGCGCTAGTGCTATGTCTGGGGCTATCCTATAGGCTATAGTCCTTGCACCTTTAAGCCCAACCTCCTCCTGCACAGTCGCTACCGCATAGACGTCCGCCTCACTACTCTCTATGTCCCGAAACGCCCAAATCATCACTGCAAGACCCACACGGTCATCAAGGGCTTTCCCTGTAACCCTGCTACTACCAAGCCACTGCAGCTCCCGGTCGAATACCGCTATGTCACCCACCCTTATACCCAGCTCTTCTTCAACCTCTTTACGACTAGTAGCCCCCACGTCGACGAATAGCTCCCTCAACTCTGGTACCTGTCGTGCCTCCTCCGGCTTCGCTATATGTGGTGGCTTAAGACCTATGACCCCACGTACCTTCCTACCATCCCTTGTATAGACTATTACACGCTGGTATATGAGTGACCGCTCTGTTACACCACCGATAGCTGAAACCCTTAGAAAGCCACGCTCATCTATATGGCGGACAAAGAGGCCTATCTCGTCCATGTGGGCCGCCAACATTATCTTGCGTCCACCACGACTACCACGCTTAACCGCGACAACATTTCCTAACGCATCAGTATAGAGCTCATCAGCGTAGTCACGTAGTTGATCCACAACAACGCCTTGAACCAACTGCTCTCTACCAGCAGGGCCTGGAGTCTCGCTAAGCGTTTTGAGTAGCTTGTAGAACTCCTCCCTACCAGAGCTTACAGCCAAAAACAACACCTCCAAGGACGAGTATTGTCAAACACGCGTGACTGGTAGAAAGACTTTACCACAAAGAAT
>JALTZQ010000033.1 GCA_027046105.1 Pyrodictiaceae archaeon | reverse complement strand
GTACTAGGTGCACTTAGTGAAGCATCGTGCACTAGCTGCTTTCATCCTCCTTGGCCTTGTATCACTTTTTGCTGATATAGCCTATGAGGGTATGAGGGGTAGTGTTGGCGGGCTACTAGAGATCCTTGGTGCTCCTCTCACAGCTTCAGCCATACTAGCCTTTGGCGAGGCCATGAGCTACATTGGCAGGCTTATTGCCGGCTCAGTAGCCTATAGGTACGCTTCTCCAAAGATCTATAAGATTCTTCTTCTAACCGGTTACGGGTTAAACATTGTAGTCGTCATCATGGCCTTCGCCAGTCAATGGCTACTCGTAGTCACCCTCTTCTTTCTCGAGAGACTAGGTAAGGGGCTTAGAGCGCCGATACGCGATGTTCTCGTCTCCGAGCTTGTTACAGGCATTGGTAGAGGCAAAGGGTTTGGCCTCTACGAACTAATGGATCAAGTGGGTGCTGTTGTAGGCCCACTAGTCGTTGCATACCTTGTAGCAGGCCAAGGATATCGCATAGCCTACACCGCACTCATAACACCTATTGCGGCTAGCCTCATAGCACTCAGTGCAGCCCTCACGGTATATCCATGGACGAGAATAGCCACGGGTAAACGAGGAGCCGTAAAGCCACGCATACGACTCCTAATAATTGGTCTCTCACTAACCTATGCAGGTTTCACGTACTGGCCCCTACTAGCACAACGCATGGTAGCACAGGGTCTCTCCCTAGAAACACCCTCCATACTCTATAGTCTCGCAATGTTAATCGATGCGGTTGCAGCACTAGGCCTGGGTGCACTATATGATCGCTATGGGTCCTACGTGGTACTAGCAGCACCCATAGTTACTACACTATCTTCCTCACTCGCTATCTTGGGCCACTATAGTCTTGCAGCAATTTGTTGGGGCGTTGTCGTAGGATTCTATGAGAGTGTCTTCCGCGCAATAGTAGCTGATAGGACAACTATCCGTGAAAGAGCTCTCGCCTTTGCAGCCCTCCACCTCCTCACAGGGCTCGCATGGGGCGCTGGGAGTCTTGCACAGGCAATACTGGATACTCATACCTACCTCGCATACCTCATCCTCACCGAGACACTAGCTATCATAACCATAACGCACAGCCTTCAAAAGCAACCATAGACCTAGAGCTAGCCCTGAAGACAGTCAAGGGCTTAAACCCGTTTACCGCCACCGTACCCTAAGATAGCAATGCACGACCACGACGTCTATGTACACCGGAGAGCCCTTATACCATTGGCTACTTGTAAGCCGTAGTTGAAGTCTCTCCCAGGTAGCCATTGGCGGCTACGATGGTTGTGGGGCTGGTCGGGATGGCCCTGCCAGTTGAGGAGTGGCGCCGCGTTATAGAAGAATTAAGGAGTAAGGGTGTTGAGCCCTACCCTCACGGCTATCCTGTCGACTATCCTGTATCGTTACTGGGTTTACTCCGTAGGAGGAGGCAGCTTGACAACCTAGTGGATTATAGGCTTGCTATAGCAGGGAGACTTGTAGCAAAGAGGGAGCACGGCAACGTTGTGTTCCTAGAGCTAGAAGAGAATGGCGAGAAAATGCAAGTACTCGTACGGAGAGAGAACAAGGAGGCCCATAGCCAGCTCGAGCATATATGGTTGGGTGACGTAGTTGGTGTAGAGGGTAGACTCGTTAAAACAATGCGTGGCGACTATGCTGTTGAGGCTGAAAGGGTCATACTACTCGCTAAGTCCATGGTACCCCTGGATCCACGGTCTAGACCCGAGAGAGCATCCAGGACTATGAGGATACTGCTTGACCCTAATCTACGACGAGCCATTCTCGCCAGGGCACTAGTGATACAGTATGCTAGAGAGTTCATGTATAGTAGAGGGTTCGTTGAGATACCCACACCGATACTACAACCTGTCTATGGTGGAGCTGCAGCGAGACCCTTTAGAACCCATGTCTACGCCTTGGGCAAGGAGTGGTATCTGCGAGTTAGCCCAGAGCTATACCTGAAACGCCTAGTTATAGCTGGGTTCCCCAAGGTCTTTGAGATAGGTCAGCAGTTTAGGAATGAGGATATAGATCCAACACACCACCCGGAGTTCATTACACTAGAAGCCTACGAGGCATGGACAGACTATAAGGGTATGATGAGGCTACTTGAGGACATGGTCTCACATATAGCTAGGAGAATGCATGGATCCACTGTAGTCTCTTGGAGAGGGCGAAAGGTTAACCTAGCCCCTCCATGGAGGAGAATAACGCTCTACGATGCTCTGCGCGAGTATGCGGGAATAGACCCAGACCGAGTACGGGACGAAGATCTTAAAGAGCTTGTACGAAAACTCGAGGTGCGTATGAAGACGTGGAGTCGTGGAGTAGCATTGGTTAAGGTCTTCGAGAAGCTAGTAGAGGATAAGCTAGTAGAGCCAACAATAGTCATGGACTACCCATGGGAGTCTACTCCCCTCTGTAAAAGGCATCGCGAAAACCCTGAACTCGTAGAGAGATTCGAAGCATTCGTCTTCGGCGTCGAGATCTCTAATGCCTACACGGAGCTCAATGACCCCGTAGAGCAATATCTGCGTTTCGAGGAGGAGCAAAGACTGTACGAGCAAGCGGAGGCTCACCCACTTGACTGGGAATTCGTAGAGGACATGACGCTGGGTATGCCACCCATGGGTGGTATAGGGGTGGGACTAGACCGTTTAGCTATGATACTTAGTGGTGCAGAGTCGATAAGAGAGGTAATAGCCTTCCCAATGCCCTTGCCAAGATAGGCCCAGCACCTAGCGTCCATAGTGTCGGCAAGCTTCTCGGAGAGCTTCGTGGAAGGGCTCCGGGTTACCACGGAAAAGCTCACTCACAATATACTCTAGCCTTACTGGATCCGCTATCACGGAGCGTAGTATGGATCTTAGCACAGAGCGTAGTGCTGAAGGTGTTGTAGAGGGGAAGGTCTCCCTAAGCAGTTTTAGAGCCTCAACCGGGTTTTCTATGAGGAGTTCTGAGAACTTCACACCATACCTACTTGTCGCCTTCATGTTCAAAGATGGCGTAATACCCGCGTGTAGTTGTCTTAGCGTGTTCAATATCCGTTGCGCTATCATCATCTTACACTCTTTCAGACTCATTTACTTCGCCTCACTAAACCTATTGAATCTGTATCCTTGGCTGGAAAATAGAGGTATTCAACCTAGAGGCTATGCGTTACCAGCTTATCAGCCAGAATACCCAGTGTTACCGATGGGGCGATTGCCAGGTTTACATTGAAAGCTCTAGCTATAGCCTCAATACCCCTACGAGCGACAATGTAGTGTTGGTAGGCCAGCAATAGTATGGCACATACGATTCCAGCGAGGGATAAGGATCCAAGCCGATAAACTGGTATCGAGGCTAGGAACAACAGTGAGGCAGCAACATGCATTAGTAGTGCGGCTTTCCTAGCCCTCCCCAAGCCTAGCCATGCAGGTAGACTCCCCAGCCTAGTCCTCCTATCGAATGAGGCGTCTTGTAGAGAGTACAGTATATCGAAACCAGCAACCCACAACGCTACTGCTACAACGTAGAGCCACGGTGTCACCACTGCAAGCTCAAGTAGAGAAACAGCGTTCTCCCCCACTACAGCCACGGCCCCTCCAAACACTACTAGTGAAAGTACCAAGCCTAGATGCAAGTGTGGTAGAGGATGTAGACGCTTAGCGTAGGGATACGTCATTGCAGGTATCCAGAGTAGTGGGGACAAGAGGAGAGCATAGCGGTTAAGTAGTGCAGCTGAAACCAGGTAGACGATAGTACCTCCAAAAACAAGCGCTAATGCATCACCAACACTAACTGCCCCTACGACTAGGGGTCTATTCCTCGTCCTAGGGTTCAAGGCATCTATATCCATGTCCGCTAGATTGTTCTGAGCCATAGCAGCTACTCGTAGGCCTGCAACCGCGGTAGCTATCAACAATGCCTTACTAGGAGTAAGACACGAGGAGCACGCAAGGACTGCTCCTACGTATGCGAATGGGAGACTGAAGAGCGTGTGTTCAATACGTACAAGGCGGGCCAGGGCTTGGAGCCTACTCCTAGCACTTACCCTTCCCGGATCCCAGCCCACACTAGACCCCTCTAACAAGACAATAGGGGCTATGTCTGTAGGTTTAACTCTTTTGCAATCTTCTCAATCTTCTCCTCAACCTCCACTAGCAAGGGGTCGGGCTCGGTTTCTAGAGGCCACTCTTTGCCACCATACTCTTCTGGGAGTTTTCGTGTTGCATCAATACCAAGCTTGCTACCATAGCCAGGGACTGGTGTAGCTGGGTCAATATGATCCGTATGTGTCCCAGGAACAACAACAACATCTCTTTGAGGATCGACATGTGCAGCGATAGCCCATAGAACCTGGTCTATATCATGCACGTTTATGTCATGGTCAACCACTATGATTATCTTGGTTAAGCTGAGTTGTCCTAAGCCCCAAAGAGCCATCATAACCTTCTTCGCGTGGCCCGGGTACTGTTTCCTTATAGACACAATGGCTATACCCTGGAACATACCATGTTCTGGTAGGTTAACGTCGACTATCTCTGGTAGCATTACTCGGAGTATTGGAAGGAATACTCTCTCAACAGCCTTACCAAGAGCCGCGTCCTCCATCAATGGCTTGCCAACAACTGTCCCGACATATACTGGGTTATCACGGAACCATATCCTCTCAACAGTCATTACGGGGAAGCGGTGTACGGGCTTATCGTAGTAGCCCCAGTGATCCCCAAAGGGACCCTCATCCGAGAATCGGTTAGCCTCAACATAGCCTTCAAGGACTAGCTCTGCAGACGCCGGGACAAGAACACCATTAGGCAGCCTGTAGACCTCAACACCCCTCCCCGCCATTACCCCTGCGAACAATAGCTTATCCATGGGGTAGGGTACAGGCATAACGCCGACAAGCATAGCGGCAGGCTCAGCACCCACGACTACAGCTACGGGTAAACGTTCAAGCCCCTCCTCTACAGCATGCCGAAACGCTAGTGCTCCACGCTTATGCATCTGCCAGTGAATAACAGCCTCACGACGACTCCTTAGCATGACACGGTAAACACCTATATTCGTTACACCAGTCTTGGGATCAATAGTATAGACTTGGCCAAACGTGATATACCTCCCACCATCACGTGGCCAAGACTTAAAGGCAGGTATTACCCCAAGATCAACACCATCGCCTTCAAGCACGTTATCCCGGAAACTAGGCTTACGGGCAAGCCTAGGCGTATAGCGACCCATCGAGACCACATCACGTAAACTACGAAGCTTCTCGCCAAGACCAAGAGGAGGAGCCCTTAACACGATAGAGGCAAGCCTCTCGCCAATCTCCTCAAGCCTTTCAACACCAAGAGCAAGCTGTATACGCTCCAAGCTACCAAACAAATTACCAGCGACACGCCAACCCGGAAACCCACGCACATTTTCGAAGAGTAGTGCTGGGCCACGACGCCTCATAACACGACGAAGTAGAGCAGGAATCTCAAGAATAGGGCTAAGCTCAACACTAACACGAACCAGTTGACCCCGAGCCTCAAGCTCATCAAGGAAAGAGCGGAGATCACTAAACACCATAACGTAGCACCCCACAAAACCACCAACACGGGAAGGAGAAGCACAACTATAGTTCTACCCATAAACTAGTATACATAGCCCGTGGCACTTGTTTCAATAACCACACTGAGCACACAGCTTTCATAGAAGCAGGGGGAAACCTACACTGAAAACTTATATGTAATGAGTAGCGGGGGAGTACTGTTCGTGAAGAGGCTATGAGCCTACGATTATATCGTGAACTAGTTGCTAGGGCTAAACACTTCCTCAAAGCTAGTGAGTTTTGATGTCTAAGAGGGGAGATACGATATAGCACTATTCCATCTAGAACAAGCCGCCCAACCCGCAATCAAAGCATATCTTCTACGAGAGCTAGG
>JALTZQ010000032.1 GCA_027046105.1 Pyrodictiaceae archaeon | reverse complement strand
ATTGATCTGGGCCAAGAAGTATTATATCTGGCTTTATCTCTTGTATTGGCTTTAACAAATCTTCCTCATCACCTTTAACAACCTTAAATACATAACGTATCGCTGATAATACATACTCGCGTTGTTCCTCTGGTACTATGGGCTTCCTCTTCTTGAATTTTTCAATGTTCTTGTCACGTGCTAGGATAACGTATACTCTACCCAGTTCATACGCTTTTTTAAGGAGATGAATATGCCCTGCATGTAATATCTCGAAAGAACCTGCAACAACAATACGAGGCCTTTCGTATAGTTCACTAATGGATTTCCAGTTGAAAGACAAAAGATTCAGCCATCTAAGTGCATCAAGTAGACCTTCAGCATATGCTATGGTAGCCAATGCAGTAAATATGTCACCTTTCTCCATGAAATATTTTGAGTCATTGAGGTATGCTTCTACTAGTTCAACTACCCTTTTTACCTTATCTTCGTGCACTTTCTCCTTTATACTTTCTAATGCCTGCTCAACGTTGCTTATATATAATCTCACTCTCACATCCGGATTAACTTTATCAACACCGTTATCCCCGCCATTACTATATCGTTTAGTGCTCACGAGGTATCACCAAAGGCGCAGGACGCTTTGTTGCATGGATACGAACTCCTAGATCTCATCTAAGTTATCTAAATCTGACCATATAGGCCTATTATCGTACTCCGCCCATAATTTTTCTAGAGCCTTTTCAAGCGCCTCTAACGGTTCGAGGCCATCCTCTAGTAGCAGCTTAGTCAATAGTTGATAATGCTCTTTCCTTTCCCTTCTATAGGATTCTATTGCATTTACATTTATGATTGTTTCCGGGCCCTTACCTAGACCTGGACATGCTTTGTCGACATATGTGCCTTTTTTTCCTTTGAGCCCCTCTACTATAACGGGGTATATACGGCATCGCATAGGTCTTGCAGGATATATTATGCATATGGTTTCACCGTTTTCCCTATATGCCAAGAAGATACATCTACCTTTTCCATCGTCTTTTAAGCTTATAAATGGATATATGTCAGCTATTATGATTTTAGTGTAGATTTTTAAGAACTTTTTCCAATGCATACGTAGGAAACGCGCCATTCTCACTACATCAAAGACTGTTAAGGCTATGTTTGGACCAGTACCACAGCAGACATCACACCTTATACACTTGAACCTAATCTTTGAACCTGGGCTTCTTCTCTGATAACGCTGAGTATAAAGCATCATTGACGTTCCACCTTGCCTTGCTTAAGACAAAGACTAAAACCCCCACTACCTCCTTCAGGTTTATCTGGTGTGCCGCCGTAGCTCAGCCTGGTAGAGCGCCGGCCTCGTAAGCCCTTATACCTTGTAGGGCTGGGAAAGCCGGTGGTCGCGGGTTCAAATCCCGCCGGCGGCTCCATTGTCCTTATAACTCCTGCATTTCTATGATGTAGGCCTTTAGGTCTGAGTTCAATAGGGTGCTGAAAGTACCCTCGTCTGAGATGCTATAAGTATTGCTAAGTATTGCTTAACGTTAATCCTCCGCTAGTTGTGCATCAAACCTTTTGTGTGTCTTGAAGACTTGTTGATCCTGGTGTGGGCTGTGGAGAAGTTTAGGGGTCTTACTGGGCTCTTCCTAGCTCAACCAGGCGATTCATCACTAACGGTCCTCTATGAGGTTGAAGAGGTGATATATCGCACAAAGTCTAAGTATCAACTTATTGAGGTCGTGCGACTAAAAATGTTTGGTAAAGCACTTGTTCTTGACGGGCTCATTCAGAGTACAGAAACCGATGAATACATCTATCACGAAGCACTTGTACACCCCGCCATGGTTCTCCACCCAAACCCTCAACGCGTACTTATACTTGGTGGAGGCGAAGGCGCAACACTCCGTGAAGTACTAAAACACAAAACTGTGAAAGAGGCTGTAATGGTTGATATAGATGATGTAGTTGTTGAGGTTTCTAAACAATACCTCCCAGAATGGCATCAAGGAGCATTTGAAGATAAACGTGCAATAATAGTTATAGAGGATGGATTTACGTTTGTAAAGAAAGCTCTAGAAAGAGGCGAAAAGTACGATGTTATAGTGATGGATCTCACCGACCCCTATGGCTCAGAGATAGCTTATAAATTATATAGTATTGAATTCTTTACAGATCTCTCGAAAATACTCAATAGTGAAGGAGTTATTGTAACACAGGCCGGTAACAGCTTCTTCTTTACAAAACAGTACAATACTGTCGTTGAGGCTATGAGGTCTGTGTTTAAGTTTGTTGCAGAATATAATGTGTGGATACCATCATTCCTTTATACGAATAATTTCATTCTTGCCTCTAAGAAGCGTATAGATGGTATCAGAGAGGATACTATTGACTCCATCCTTAGAACTAGGGGTGTTAGGACAAGATTCTATGACGGCAGAAGACATGTTGCAATGTTCTACATGCCACCATTTAAGAGAGACTAAGAATATAGTAAACTAATTGGCTTCTTTGACAATAGTCTACGAGCTTCATTTACTAGTTTATACACAACCGATATATCAGCCCATTTGGCTAAAATAGGCATATTGGTGGATGCGTTGATAACTATTGTCGGTGCTGGTAGGGTAGGTACTAGTGCAGCATTGTTCATGATGCTGAAAGAGCTTGACGATATACTACTTATAGACATTATCGAAGGTAAACCTCAGGGTGAAGCACTGGATTTAGCCCATGCAGCAAGCATTTTAGGGTTAAGCATTGATATTAAGGGAAGCAACGACTTCAGTGATATGGCAGGCAGTGACATAGTAGTTGTTACTGCGGGATTCCCACGCAAGCCTGGTATGACGAGAGAGGAGCTAGTTGGCAAAAATGCAGAAATCATCGTTGATGTTGCTGAAAAGATCAAAGAATATGCCCCTAACTCTATAGTCCTCTTGACCACAAACCCGTTGGACGCAATGACCTATCTCATGTACAAAAGGCTTGGATGGCCTAGAGAAAGAGTGATCGGTTTTAGCGGTGTACTCGATGCAGGACGATTAAGATACTACGCTGCAAAGAAGCTCGGTATCTCTCCTGCAAGCATCAACGCCGTTGTTCTTGGACAACACGGCGAGAAAATGTTCCCAGTTCCAAGACTTAGCACCATAGCTGGTAAACCCTTGACGGAGCTACTTAACAAAGAGGAAATTGACGAGATTGTACGCGAAACAGTACAAGCCGGAGCAGCGATAACAAAACTTCGTGGCTATAGTAGCAACTACGGTCCTGGCGCGGGTCTAGCTATCATGGTAGAGGCTATAAAGAAGGATCTAAAGAAGGTATTCCTTGCAAGTATCGTTCTCAGGGGTGAATACGGGTTAACTGATGTACCAGCATCTGTTCCGATAGTGCTTGGTCGCAATGGTGTCGAGAAGGTAATAGAACTAACACTAACTGATGAGGAGAGGAAGGGCTTCCTTGAGAGTGTCGAAGCTATAAAGGCTAACATAGCACAAATACCGAGCAAGTACCTAGCCTAAAGGGTTAGAGATAGTTGTTCCCAGACCCACATTTTTGTTGCCGCAAATTGCTTAGTCTCTTACCTTATAAGCTCATGTTATATCTTAACGAAAAGAGTTTCTGCCTACATGTTATTGCTAGTAGCAGTGATTGTAGGGTTCTCCTGGCTATCGAGAGAAGCATACGTAGGAGCATAGTTACCAGGCTTATAGAAGCTGATCTAAGAGAGGTGGAGCTTGATCATTGCTACGATAATTTAACAGTTTTATACAAGAATGAAGTTGAAGACATTCTTTACTATGGTGTAAGCAGCGATCATGCAATAATATGTACATAATTGTTTACTCAATGCTTATAGCTTGGTATGGAGATCATGAAGATGGAGTCGAAACTCTTATTAGCCCGGGTACGCTATAGTAGCGTGGGCTTTAAGGTTTTCGCTGATAACCTGTCTGGTGTCGAGATATGATTTTTGAAGAAGATTACTCCGCAACTGAGAGGGAAGAGAGAGCATCCATTGAGTGTCCACCCGACCAGATATTTTATGATGAGCAACGTGGTGAGTATATTTGTAAGCTTACAGGCGAGGTTATTGAAGAAGCACCTATAGATACTGGTCCCGAATGGAGAGCTTATACTCCAGAAGAAAAGACTAGACGTAGCCGTGTAGGTAGTCCTTTAAGCCACGTTTTACCCGATTATGGTGTTTTAACAACCATTAGTGGTTATCGTGATGCCGCTGGTCGTAAACTTGAAGCACGTGCACGACTTGAAGCTGAGCGTCTCCGGAGGTTACAAGCAAAGTTAAGGACAGCTAGTAGTATTGAAAAGAATATTGAGCAAGCTGCTCGCGAAGTAGCACGTTTAATTGAGCTTCTCGGTCTCCCAAGAAGCATAATTGATGATGCAATGGCTATTTATAGGCAAGCTGCTGAGAAGGGGCTTGTACGTGGTCGTAGTCTTGAATCTATTGCTGCAGCTGCGTTATACGCTGCTTGCCGTATGAGAGGTGTACCTAAGAGTCTTGATGAAATAGCTGATTTTGTTAAAGGTGGGAGGAAGGAGGTTGCAAGGTGTTATAGGCTTATTGTGAGAGAGTTAAGGCTTAGAATGCCAATAATAGACCCTACACGCTATGTTGCAAAGATAGCCTCCTCGCTGGGGCTTTCACCAAAGGTTGAGCGTAGGGCCATGGAGATTCTCCTTGAAGCCCGACGCTTAGGGCTCACTGCAGGTAAGGATCCTGCTGGTCTCGCAGCAGCCGCCATATACATTGCCGCATTAGAGCTTGGTGAAAGAAGAACACAGAAGGAGATAGCAAGCGCTGCCGGAGTTACCGAGGTGACTGTAAGAAATAGATACAAAGAGCTAGTACAAAGACTAGGAATACGCTTACCAGCGCAATAGGAGGATCTTTTACCACAAAATGGTGGGCCCGCGGGGATTTGAACCCCGGACCTCCGCCGTGTAAGGGCGGCGTCCTAACCAGGCTAGACGACGGGCCCCTCCACGATTCCTCTCTTGCCCCATTTTTGTCCTTACGCCTACCAGGGACGGGGGCTATAAAGTTTTGACATAATTCTCTTTACATAGATACTTGCGGTTACGCCTCTACACGTTACTGCATAGGTTATAATTTTAGGAGAGTTATGCCGAGATACACGCTGAGGATAACATCACCAAAAGCTATTGCTGAACTAGTCTCTATTCTTACTGAGGCCAACATCAAGTTAAGGTACTTTTTCAGATGCAAAAGAGGGAGATGCAAGTCTTTTATCGATTGTGACAAAACAATTGTCACGTTATTATCGTCTATTACTGGCGTTAGCGTCAGGCAATGTCTTCTAAATTGTAATGCAAGCGATATTGTTTTGCCTCCACCACTAGGTCGACGAAGCAGTGGTGGTATAGCGATATTACCCAATAGTCTTGATGTACTCGTAGGATTGCTTAGCGATGGTAGCAGTGTTGGTGTGTCTCTTGACTCTATCTGGAGACATATAGGGATTTTTGGTTCAACTGGGACGGGGAAATCACACACCGCGGCATTTATTGTCCGTGAGTTGGCAAAAAATGATATATTGAGTATCGTTATTGACTGGCATGGCGAGTATTTAGGCTTATTTAACGAGCTCGGGACAGATTTCACTTTAATTGATAGTAATAACTTGCCCCGTGTATCACTCATTACTGAGAACTTACCTTTAGAGAGTATTGTTGAAATCTTAAAGTCTGCTTTAGGGTTAAGTAGTTTTCAAGCCGCTATATTACAGCTTCTTCTCGGACTTGTTTCAGGCTTACCTATGGACTTCATTAAGACGTTTCCTACAATTTTCGAGAAAGAACGAGTTGAGCAACTCAATATAGACCTCTCACTAGCATTATCAAGAATATCGGAAATGTTGAGGACAAGGAATAGTATTGCCGCATTACTAGAAGCTGTTGTAATT
>JALTZQ010000031.1 GCA_027046105.1 Pyrodictiaceae archaeon | reverse complement strand
TCCTTGGACGGTGGGTTAATCAAGTTTTAAGGAGCTAGTATAGGTTGCGGGTGTTGGGGTGCCAGCAGCTGTGGAGAAGGCTATTCTAGAGGAGATCCGTAGTCTAGGGAGATGTAGAATATTGCTCGGGGGTCAACATTCTTCTCCTCAATAAGGTACCTTATGAGGAGCTTGATTAGCGTGGTTTTACCTACTCGCCGGGGCCCCCGTATAGTGATTACACCATATGCGCTGGGCGTAGCTATCCTCCTTAGGTGGTAGTAGAGCCTAGGCTCGCTCTTGAGCATGGAGTTGTAGAAGTTTCGGAGCAACAGGTCATACTTGTACCAATGCCTATCCTTCCACCACGGGTTGTATGGTTCTAGAAGCCTCCTCAGCTCTTTGATGTTCAACTCTTACTACACCTCTTCGCGAGGAGTGCTAGGTCCCTTTCTATGCGGCCTACCTCTCGTGCTAGCTGCTCATACTTCCTCTCAAGCTCCTCGATACGATGGACGAGGTCCCCGTACTCAGCCTCCCCCAGGTACTCGAGAACAATGCTCTTTACTAGCGCTGGAACAGACAGGCCCTGCTGCTCGGCTATCTTCCTCAGCTTCTCATACTGCTCCTCGCCAAGATAGAACTTAACCTGCTTGAGTCTAGCCATAACATTACCCAGTACTCTTATAGTACCTTAAAAGTACTAAAATTTGATGCCCCAGTACTATAATAGTACTTTTGTAGCACCTACAATCCCACCCTCTAGTACCTTAGTAGTACTATACCCATACGCTAATAGTACTACTAAGGTACCATGCAAGATCCTTCATCTTATTCACATAGTTTCAAAGCCTCTTCTCAGCATTGTTTCTCGAGAGCATAGCTTAAGGACATGTCAACTATTCCCTCTGCTACAGTAGAGCTGTTTGATCCCAAGTTTTGCAGATCCGAGTTTTGTGTTATATACGATGTAATGTTGCTCTAGTTATTTATGGTGTTATATGGGAACATTTTTGTAGCGATATTTGTATTTATAGGAAAGTATATTTTTGACTTTGTAAATTCTAATAGCGAATAGGTGGCCTTTTAGTGCCGCCTAAAGTGATAACGATTACTAATCAGAAAGGAGGGACTGGAAAAACTACACTCACATCATTACTTGGCTATGCTTTGGCGAGTAGGGGGTATAACGTTCTATTAATAGATTTAGACCCACAAGCCCATCTCTCATCCTTCTTTATAAAGATACCTCAACTTGAGTCTATTACTGATGGCTTCATAGAGATGGCTCAAGGTGGGCGCTTTAAGATTAGATCTGTAAACATGGGTACAAAGGGTAAGGTTGGTATCATCCCATCGGGTCTTAATTATATAGTAAGCGTGTATAGGGGTGCTATTCCATCCTGGGATCCATATGCTATTTATCGGCGTATTACTACTGAGCCTGCTATAAATAAATCCTTCGATTTCGTTATATGCGACTCGCCTCCAGAGCTTTTCCCGCCAACCATTTGGGGGCTATTTACAGCTGACTACATACTGATTCCTTCAAATCTTGAAGAGCTCTCTCTTTTAGGGGTAAAATTGTTGATACGGGATATCCTCCCAGAAGTTATTATGACGAGCAGGAAGGATGTAAGGGTTCTAGGCGTATTACTGATAAATGTAGTGAGAAAATACAGTTCTAAGTCTAAGACCATAAATGAACTTAACGATAAACTCACGAAGTTCCTACGTCAGCTACCTCCTGTAATACGTGAGCGCTTCTACTCTAAGCCCGTATTTGACACAATCATATACAGGTATAATGAGCTTAGAGATCTAACGTATAGGCCTAGAAGATGGGACGTTCCTCTATATAGGGTTATAGAGAGAAATAATGAGTTAAAACAGAATATAGAGAGTTTGGCTAAGGAGGTTACTGAGAGGATCGAGAACTTTGAAGGGCTCAAGTAACTTTAGTATTATAAGGATTAGGCTACCGAGATATTTGGTTGAGTGGCTCTACGAGTTCTCTAATCAGATTGCAATGCAGCCAGACCAGGTTATTGCAACAATCCTTACATATTACTATGAAGCATGGAAGGCTGGCCTTGAAAAGGGGCGAAGAATATCAATAAGTGAGAGTGCTTCCGGTGTAGAGTCAGCTGCTTTAGCTACTGAGACTGTTAAAACAGACATAGAAGAACTTGTGGAAGACTTCATTCGCGCAGAGAGCATTAAGAAAAATACATTCATCATTAGGGAGTTCGCTTCATGGGTGAAGAAGAAGGGGGTTCCGGCATCGAAGATACATGAAAGTCTTATACAAGTTTTTCTAGAAGAGTATCAGAGAGGACATAGTATAAGTAAAAAATCATACTATGTATACAAGGGTTTGTTGAGAAAGTTTGTAGAGTACGTGTGGCAACACACTACATAGAATGCCTATCACCGTCATTACAAGCTCCAAGGCTGTTTTACCAGTAGTCAACCTAGTGCTTCTTGTTCAGCTTACAGAGCAACATGCAAAAGAGCTTGGATTAAAGGTAGAGCTTCAAAGACTCTATGGTGACTATAGTGGATTTGTACACTCATCACTAACACTACTACAACTCTATCCATTTACATCAGTACTAGAATACAAATTGCTAAAACACAAGCTACAACGCGCACTTTACATACTAGAGTGGCTAGCAGAAGCAGTCACCACGGGGCTTATCTACAGAAAACTACGGATGAACAAGTATCTCAGTATGACGCGGCACACATAGTCGCTTGAACAATAACACTTAACAGTCAATAAGAGCTTGGCAAGCGATATTTTAATTGTCATCTCTTAGAGGAGACAGTCTCCTCTCATGCCTCCCCATGAGTTTATGTATTCTCAAGCCTTTAGTGTTGCTGAGACTCCTGGATTTGCCTAAGCTTAGTTTTGTCTTGACTATTTCTTGGATAGCCTTGCTAGTACTAGGACTGCAATGATGCCTAGGAGGAGCCAGTGGGGTGCGTCATGTACTAGGTGTCTTATGGGGTCTAGCTTGGGGCTCGCGTAGTCCCAGTGTACTTCGTAGTATGTGCTGTATTCTCTTACGTGTATTCTCCTCTTGTCTGGTAGGGTGTACTCGTAGTCTCCTAGCTGGCCTCGTGGCTCGCCTATTGTTTTCTCGAACTTTATGATGGGGTCTTGTAGTGGGTGTAATATGCTGTGCTCTGGTATGATTATGCTCTCGTGTGCTCTACGCTTTAGAACCTTATCTATTACTAGGATCCACGAAGAGTAGTATGTGGTGTTTTCATAGGTAGCTTCGTAGTCTGTCACTGTTGGTCAACCTTTTTCGAGTGTAACGCTCATAGATCTTAAGAGAGGGAGTGTATTACGCTATTAAGCCTAATGCATTCCCGGGTAGGGCTTTGCTCTTGGACTGAGGTTCTGAGTCATGTACTTTGGTGTCATCTTGTATTGTTTCATAGTAGGACTTTGCTTATTTCCTTTGTTGCTTGTTCTAGTTCTCCTAGTGTTTGCCCACAGTTTTCTTCGAGGATATGGTAGGTTTCCGGGTCTTCTCCCCTTATTGCTTCCAGTATTGCCTTGGCGGGGTTTCTATGTGCTTTGACTAGGTGTAAGACGCTGTCATAGCCTAGTCTTTTTAGTATCTTCTTCTCTAGCTTCTTTAGCCTCTCTACTGCCTCCTTGTTTCTGCACCCGACTGTCTTGAATATGTGGTGTAGCCTTATCCCGCGTAGCTCTATGACTTCTCTCAGCATTTCCTCTAGTAGAGACTCTATGATGGCTTCTTTGCCTACAACCCTGCTTAGCCATGGGAGGGCTTTCATGGTGTACTCAAAGGGTATGTGGACTGCTACTACCGGGTGTTGCTCTTCTTTACCCGTGAAGGGTGGTGATATTATTATTCTTGGGTCAAGGCTTGATAGTGCTTCTACTCTTTCTTTAAGTATGTTTTTCTCATTTTCTTCTAGCGTGTCTGTAGCTACTAGCCTCTCTGTGCCTCCTTCATGAATTTAAGGTAGCCCTCCATAAGTCTTAGTATTACCTTGTTTAGTTCTTCTAGGCTTTTTACTCCCTTGAGGATTATCATGTGCTCTGAGACTGCTGTGAGTCTTTGTCGTTGTAGACGTAGGATTTTGGGCTTGTATTCTCCTAAGACTTCTCCGGCTCTTGTAGACATGTATACTCCGAATATTGTCTGGCTCTGAGCTTCGACTCCATAGGATTCAGCTAGTTCCCTCATAGACCTTCTTCTCCTCTTTTCGTCTATGTAATTCCATAGTCCTCTCTCTTGCGCTAATACATCTAGGATTATGCCTTTCTCCATGATTATCTTCTCTAATTCTCTTTTGCTGATGTACTTCTCTTCTTCCAGAACTTCCAGTAAACGGCCAATATACTTGTATCTCTCGCTTTTATACTCTACAACCTGCTTAAACAAATCACTACTTAAAGAGTCTTCACTCAAGTATACAGTGGTGCTTTTTAAGTTCTCCATAACCACTCTTATCCCGTATTATAGGAGGGCTGATTGCTTTTATCTTTCTTTCATGCACAAAAAGTCTTAGGAAGGATTGTAGTAGCATGGATGAAAACAAGAGTATTGTGCTTGATAAGAGTTTGACATAGTCGGAAAGGTTGCTTACAAAGAGAATCCACATAATAATGATGAATGTAGATAGGTTTATTAGACTGTAGGGTTTTCTGGCTATTTCCGCTAGGTAGTTTAGAAGTATGCTAATCTTTTCTAGGATATAACCAGTGCTCATTGTCCTGTGAAACCCTTGTATGTGGCGTTCTCACTGGTATTACAGCTATATGTCTTGCTTATGGATGTATTTGCTCTGGGGTTATAGTTGACACTGTGGACTGTTGTTTTCTCATAGTTGTATAGCACGTGGCGCCTAGTGCCAGCATAACATAAGATATAAGGGTTGCAGATCTATTTGTGTCGGCCTCAGTGCTAGCGCCTAGACAGCCCAGTAGGCCTGGGCCATAGTAGTTTATGCTGAACCGAAGAATTAGAACCCATTGCCAGAGTTCTGTGAACATTATGTGGAGCGAGCACACTCTTCTCTTGGCGTGTTATGAGGCTTTTATCGGTCTTAACTCAGCAATTCGAGAAGGGTTTAATCCTTAGTGGCCTGATATCAGTGGCATGCTAGGGTCTTTAATGTATGAGTTGTAGAGTCCAGCCGTGCTAGGTGTTAGGCCTACTCTATTGGGCAGCGAACGGCGATTAACTTATACTTGAAGAGAGTGTGGGTGGATCTTTCTTCCATGAATTATCTGTCTGGAGGGGTCTTAGGTTTTCTTGTTGTCGAGTGTGCCGTCATGTATCTTTTGTGTTAGGTTGTCTAGTAGTGTTCTCCATGGATGTTTTGTGTTTTTGATGTTGTCTTTTAGTGTTTTGACCTTGTCTTCTTGTCTTTTTAGGTGTTCTCTTGCTGTTTCGTGGCATTGTTTTCTCTGGTTGGGGCTGCATTGTTCTATGTTTGTGACTGGGTTTTCTGGGGTTGTTAGTGCTATCCAGCATTCTGCGCTACATCTCCATGAGGCTGTGCATAGTTTTGGTCCTTTGGCCTGTGCTGTGCAGAGTTTTGCGAAGTACTTGTCTGCGTTTTGTGTGTCTGGCTGCTGGCTCCTGGTTATTTCGTGGTAGTATTCTTCTGCTCGTTTTGCTGGCTCGTCTGAGTTGCTGTCTACTATTACTGTTAGGCATGTGGTTTTCTCTGGGTCTGGGATGGTTTTGAGTATTATGCGTATTTTCCTTGATGCTTCCTTTATCTTCTTTAGTCCCTGGGCGATGTATGCTATGATGCATTCTTGTTCCTCGTATATGCACTCCCATAGTTTCTCGTATACGCTCCGCAGGTCTTCATAGTAGTGGTAGGCATGGCTTTCTGGGGCTAGTGCGCCTAGGAGGTAGGCGTCGTTGTGTCCTTCTACTACTGCAACTACATGTCTGCACCCGCCCAGCATAATAGTGCTCCCTTCCCACGTTACTGGGCTTCTACGCAGCTCTT
>JALTZQ010000030.1 GCA_027046105.1 Pyrodictiaceae archaeon | reverse complement strand
GTATATATGCTGGCTAAACCCCTGTATATATTGTCTATTACCTCCTATTTCTTTGATGGCTGCAGCGGGCCCGGCATTCATTTATGAACTTGATTATATCACTTAGTTCTACGCTCATGGCTTTGTGCATGTGGAGTGATTGGCCTATGAGCTTTCTCTCTGGGGCCAAAGGATCAGTTATACATAGGATTCTCTGTTCTATCCGTCCCCTCACAGCATGGGCTATGGCCACGATCGTCAAGACAACAATGACTAGGACTATTATGGCCACTATTATGGGGTCTCCATAGGCCATACCTACAGCTATTGCTAGTGCTGAGAGGCCTAGTATGGGTCCCGTGATTTTTAACACGTAGATCAGCATAGGGATGCATATACTAGTGACTTGTGCATCGCGGGTACATAAGCAGATGAAGTGTTGGCCATTAGTTCCTACGAGGGTGTTGTCTAGGAGCATTGAGAGGTAAGGGGTTATCCTACCCGTAATACTCCATGCACGGGGTTTAACTTGTTCCACAAGTTGGAGGATTATGCGGAGCCTATCTTCGGTGAGAGATTGGGCAACAAGTATCGAGACGGGAAGGTCAATGAGTAGTATAACAGCAAGTATAACACCAACTACGATTGCTGTTTCACCAGCCCCCGGTAGTAGGAGTAGGGCGGCGATAACCAATGGTAGAGGGCCAGTGACCGCAATGAGTAGTAGTATGCGGCGTCGAAGCTCCTCCCAACGAGCGACTGGGGAGAGATGTGTAGGGGGTCCTGCAGACTCAATGGCTTTCTGTAAGAGCTCGTCTAGCTTAGCCAAGGCTCATCCAAGACTATTAGGCAAGGTGGTCGCTAGAAAATAGGTTTATGTCTTGAGCTTGTAGGCTGAAGAGGAGGATTCAAGTATCCCGGAACCCCGTCTCTTTTCCTCCTATTGAGGGAGGTGTAGGGTTTTCCTTGCCTAGCTTCGAATGGTACCACATCTTCGTGAAGAAGGATTATACTCCAGATCCGGACAGAGAAGTCATCGTGGTGTTTCGTACCCGTCCAGCCAAGGGCTTTACTATAGAGGATGTTGCTGGCCGTATTGCTTCTGAGAGTAGTGTGGGGACATGGACAACGCTTGCAGAGCTCCCCGACCGTATATGGAGGATTATGGCGAAGGCTTATAGCATAGAAGAGGCTGGTGACGGCTCATATATTGTTCACGTCGCCTATCCCCTGGAGTTGTTTGAGGAGGGTAATCTACCTGGTTTCCTGGCCTCGGTGGCGGGTAACATTTACGGCATGAAGGCTCTTGAGTCACTCCGTATCGAAGACATCTATCTCCCACCTAGGTTTATCGAGTGGTTCAAGGGCCCTGTCAAAGGCATACAAGGCGTACGCGAGATTTACCGTGTATGGGATAGGCCTATTGTTGGTACAGTACCCAAGCCTAAGGTTGGCTTCTCAGCCGAAGAAATGGGTAGAATCGCCTATGAGATCCTTGCCGGAGGCATGGATTTCGTTAAGGATGATGAAAACCTGACTAGTCAGCCATTCTGTCGTTTCGAGAAAAGAGCAGAGGCTATCATGAAGGCTATTGATCGTGCTGAGAAGGAGACTGGTGAGAGGAAAGTATGGCTAGCAAATATAACAGCTGATGTAAGGGAGATGGAGAAGCGCTTAAAGCTCGTAGCAGACTATGGTAACCCCTTCATCATGGTTGACGTGGTTATTGTTGGCTGGTCATCACTAACCTATATCCGTGATCTCGCCGAGGAGTATGGGCTAGCAATACACGCTCACAGGGCATTCCATGCAGCATTCACGAGAAAGCCAGACCATGGTATGGCGATGTTCGTGTTAGCAAAGCTGTATAGGCTCATAGGGGTAGACCAGCTCCATGTAGGCACACCTGGCCTAGGGAAGCTAGAAGCTAAGACAAGGGATGTAATCAACCACGCAAAAGTACTTCGTGAACAAGTGTACGAGCCAGCTAGCGACGATAAGATACACCTTAAACAACCATGGTACCACATAAAGCCTGTCCTCCCCGTCTCTTCTGGGGGTCTACACCCAGGACTACTCCCAGCACTACTAGACATCATGGGCAAAGACCTGGTTATACAGGTGGGAGGCGGGGTAATGGGCCACCCTGATGGCCCACGTGCTGGTGCAGCAGCTGTGAGACAAGCACTAGAAGCCTATAGTAAAGGCATACCATTGGATGACTATGCTAGGGATCACCCAGAACTACGTAAAGCACTAGAGAAATGGGGCTACGTAAAACCAGCCTAGACAAGCACAGAACCCCAGGCCCAAGAAGTACCCAGAGCACGGGTACACTCTCTCCCTTCAATAGTTCTTTCCAGTTGCTTCAGACATGACACTATACCGTTCTAAGCCTTCTTGCCACCATAAATCTCCATGAAGGCCCTTCCCACCTCTTGTATCGTCCAATGTCTCTTCTAGCCTCCCAGATAACACTGTGAAGCAGGGTCTTAACGTCTCAGAGCCCAGCATGGACACCAGGCACGATGCCAGATACCAGCGCTAACCCTATGGCCTAAATCGAGTATGGGCCTTTAGGGGTCTATCCCCTTCTCCTCTATATAGCTAAGGAGCCGTGACGCTAGGTTCTCAATACTGTCTAGTATATCGAGAATCCCCACTAGCTCCTCGTAGTCTACCTCGGCATACATGTGAATGATGACGTTCCTAAGCCCAGCTAGCCCACTTAATAGCCTAGATTCGCTAGGACTTAGAACACCATGTGCTTCAAGTATACGTGCCACCTCCCGGTAACTACTCGGCTCCTCCCAGTCCTGGCTAGCTATTATGAATCTACCAATGTCCAGCAAGGCTTCTATTGCTATCCTGGCATTGTTCTCCAACACATCTAGAGCATCATCGTTTGAAAGAAGCTTGTTGCCCGGGTATCGCTTCTTTAGAGTCCTTAGCCTCTCAACCGCTCTCCTAAATCTCTTGACTCTCCTTATGAGTCCTTCGCTTGGCAAGTCTTTTCACCATTGCTTTAAGTCTTGGCTGGAAGACTTGTAGGTACTCCTGGTAAAGAGCTAATGCCTTGACCTTATCCCATAGATAAGTGTCATTATCAAGTATACAAAGCGGCTTACCCCTCCATAGCACTTCATGGAGTAGAGCTGGAGGTAAACCAGGGCGATCCAGAACCACTAAGTCTACACGATCGTCACCTACAAGATTAACCATGTCAGCCAATAGCTCAACCATTTCATGTACGCTGGGTTGCCGTCCAAAGCGTACAGCAAAGTCCCAGTCACTTAGCTTATCGACACGACTACTTACACGACTACCAAACAATATCACATACCTAAGCTTATGCCGTCGACAAACATCCTCCCAATCCTCTCTAATAGATTCCTCCATAGCTCTGCGCCCAATCCCTATTACTAAAGTCGTCTCTGAAGACCTAAAATCTCTAAGCCCCTTCTACAAATCTCTACTCTTGTCGATAACCTCTTTGACCTCTTTAGCAGCGACCACCGTAGATTAGTCAGAAAATCTAGTCAAAAATGCCTTGAAGCAATGGGGGAACATATACTTCGCGTATTAATAGCTGAGAACAATGCCATAGTGGAAGAGGGCTTGAGGAAAGCTAAGAGTGTTACCCTAGGGTTCCCCCAGAATAACCTTATCCTTAGTTACAGCAAGGCTGGAGAACTGGATACTAAAGGGTGTTTAAGACTATGCCTATACGAGAAGAAGTGTTGAATTGGCTGGCTGAGGCAAAGGCAGATCTACGCCATGCTAAGGCAAGCCTAGAGATAGGTGACTACAACTGGGCCTGCTTTGCTGCTCACCAAGCTGCAGAAAAAGCCTTAAAAGCCCTCATAATCCATGTCGCTGGCGAGTATCCTAGAGGCCATGACCTCGTAAAGCTTTATCGACGGGCAAAAAAACATGTAGCATTGGAGTTAAGTGAAACCGGACTAGCAATCCTATCAGCCTTCTACACGCAAGCTAGATACCCTAATGCAGGGCTTGAGAGGCCCTCAGAAGAGATTACTCGGGAGCAAGCAGTAAATGCCATAGAGGTGGCGGAGAAGATTGTCAAGGAGGTCTCGAAAACTATTAGAGACCCGTAGGAGGGTAATGGAAGAACTTCAAGAACTAGCTAATAGGCTAAACGCTACCATCTACCTCTTTGGAAGCTATGCACGTGGAGACCATACACTAGACAGCGATATAGATATCATCGTGGTATCAGAGAAATTCAAAGACACAACTATGGCGAAGAGAGCTGCCATGATCCGGCTACTACTACCTAGTGAACTAGGTTTTGACATCATAGCATTGACGCCAGAGGAGCTAGAGAAACTAAAGGACAACGCCTTTTATCGCCATTTATCCAGCTACTGGGTTGAAATAAAGCCACAGAAGGCAAGACAGAACCAATACCTTCAAGACATGAATGAGTCCAGTGCATAGCAACGTGACTACATGCATTAGACCCTAGTCTTGGTAATTATCCTACCTTCTCTCACCTTGGCCTATTCTGGGTAAGGGACTTAGTATCCCACAATGTAATAGATTGCTTCCCCGGAGGATACCCGGGGGAGTGGATCCATGATAGTTGTGGGTGGTTTTGGTATACAGGTGAGGAAACGTGATGGAAGACTTGAAGACTTCATTCCCGAGAAGCTTGTAGTTAGCGCTCTCAAGGCTGGAGCTACACCAGATGCTGCACGGAAAATAGCATTAATCGTTACAGCAAAGATCCTGGAGAAGGGAGCTAAAGAGGTTACTGCAAAAGAGATAACAAGGCTCATGCT
Source organism: Pyrodictiaceae archaeon (assembly GCA_027046105.1). The sequence continues at coordinate 1,241 of JALTZQ010000030.1, read as the reverse complement.
AGAGCTCTTAAGGAAGGAGAATGAGGAGTGGTACCGTAACTGGATCGTCTTCGATAGAGCGGTCAAGAGAAGAAACACTGAGAAAGAGCTTGCACAATAATAGGGAATATCCTATCATGGCGAAACCGTTAGGGATATTCCATATCCCTCCTCAACTCCACCTTATAAACATCGTCATTGCTATGAGGAATAGCATGCTTACACCCAGTAAATGCAAGAATACCTCTCTTTTATCGTCCTACACCTAAACCTCAACCATGGGACAAACTAGAGGCCTAGATGCATCTACAACGCCGAGGACAAGAACCAATCCTCCTAGTCTAGATAAGGTATTCCTTTATCCCGCATCCCAGTCACATGTCATGGGCCAGTGAAGGCTACACGGTGTAAAGGTGTCGTTCTAGCACCATTTCTCTACAGCTAATGCCTCTATCCTACCTAGATGCTTCACATTACATGTTGCAATCTTGCAGCCCTTCTCCCTTGTTGCAACACCTACGAGTACATCGCGGAAGTCAAGACTCAATCCTTTGGAGGCCAAGCGTGCAGCTTCACGAGCAGCAGCCTCAGCAACCCTCCCATCGACATCTATTACGCGTAGAATCATTGATAGGTCACGGACAGCCTCAAGCCTCCTCCTACTCCCACTTCTATAGGCACCATAGTAGAGCTCGAACAGGTTGATCGCGGTCGTGGCGAGCTCTAAGCCCTCCCTCTCTAGCCTCGAAACATACTCCCTAGCGGCTCCTCGGCCACGGAGAAGGGCTATGAGGAGGTCTGTATCCAGGACTATACACGCCATCCCCGCCACACTCTACGGAGCTCCCTCAACAACTCCTCCTCCTCGGAATCACTCATATCACTCCAAGCACCAGCTAGACTCAGCAAACTCCTTCTCCTACCCGCCTCCTCTATGAGCCGTAGTATGGCCTGCGAGAAGCTTTCTCCACTCCTCTTATACCGCTTCAAAGCCTCATAGGCCTCCTCAGAGATCGTTATAGTACGTGCCACACCCCAGCCCCGAGCCATGATACTAGAACCGGTAACCGGCTATAAGTTTAAGCCATAAACATATGGGTGTAGGGTGCTCCTCCAGGAGACTCCAAGAACCACTCCATGGTCCAGCCATTACTTATGATGTACTCTGCTGGCCTCTTCTACGTAGCCTATCGTATAGGCTGGCTAGGGGGTATAGCAGCCTCCTATAGAAGAGCCTTGCACGCCTAGCATCATAGTAGATG
>JALTZQ010000029.1 GCA_027046105.1 Pyrodictiaceae archaeon | reverse complement strand
ACCCATTTATCATCGCCTACTACAGCAAAGACCTGCCAAGCCCCCTCGTAGAACCCTGTTTTCCCCAACTCCTCTTCAACAATGTGTGAAGCCCTCTTAACTACCTCTAGCTTCTCCCTTGTCACCTCACCAATAATCCTCACGGCTAGACCTGGTCCCGGGAAGGGGTGGCGATAAGCATATTCACGGGGAACACCGAGAGCCACTGCCAGCCTACGTACCTCATCTTTGTACAAGTAGCGTAGAGGTTCAAGTAGCCCTAGGCCTAGCTCGCGTGGCAGTCCAGCCACGTTATGATGGCTCTTTATTCTATCTGCTCCCGGGATGGCACCACTCTCAACGACATCGGGATATGTTGTTCCCTGGGCAAGCCATTTTATTTAGGGATTACTGCTTGCTATACTCTTGAAGATCTTAGCGAAGAGCTCGCCTATAATCCTACGTTTCTCTTCACAATCCCTTATACCCCGTAAAGCCTCTAGGAACTCCTTTGAAGCATCAACATAGACTGGCTTAATACCCAAGCTCTTCAATAATTTGAGTACTTCCTCTGGCTCACCTTCCCGTAGCAAACCATGGTTTACAAATACCGCTACAAGCTGGTTGCCAACAGCCTTCTTTACTATTAGCGCTGTTGTTGTTGAGTCTACACCACCACTTACAGCAACGAGGACCTTCTCTCCTGGCTTAACCTTCTCCCTTATCTCGCGAACCATTGCATGAATAGTGTTCTCAGGACGCCATGTTGGCTTAGCACCAGCAATACTTATTGCAAAGTTCTCTAGAAGAATCCTACCCTTCACTGTATGGGAAACCTCTGGGTGGAACTGAACACCGTAAACTGGTTTACCACGCAGTCTAAAGGCTGCTATGTAGCCGGTGTTCACCGATACTGCCAGCACCTCGGCATGATCCTCAGGAATCCATGCAACATGGTCTTCACGGCTCATCCATACATCCTCAAACCTTTCCCACCTCCGAAAAATGGGGTCATCAACTCCATGGACCTCTATCTTTGTACGCCCATATTCCCAGGATCAGGTTCAACTCTCCCATCAATTAGCTCAGCTAGAAGTTGATGGCCATGGCGTATGTCTAAACGGGTAGGCTAGCCTCGAGAATTCATTTGCCTATTCTTGGTGTATCCTTTTTCGCGAATGCTACGTGGACCTCCTGAGAGTATTATCGCGCGTACTCTACCCCTATCCAGTACAGCTTTTGGCGATGCTTCATGGTAATGGACTATTTTCGCATAGACGCCAAGTTCTCTTATTCTACGAGCAGTTAAGTGGGCATAGTGGTCACCAAAGTTGATCACATTATGGTATCGTGGGTTATATTAGGCCTCTAGCTTGGACTTGAGACCGCCAGAAAGAATCTCTGCACGATTAAGCTAAGTTACAGTCACAATATAAATGGAAAGCCCACTTCAGATTTCTTGGGGATTAGCCCTGTATACTCTTAGGTTTGCAATAGGAGTTGGTCTTGGCAGGATCTACTTCACAGTCCTTAGGAACAGCGTTAGCATTTATGAATGGGTTACACAGATTTTAGAAAAGTATGGTCTTGGCTTTACCTTAATCTGGGGCTATGGAGCTCTTGATGGCGTTGTTGTTGAAGGGCCAGGTTGGTCTAGGAGAGTAGAGGTTTTGGAGGCTAGTTCTCTAGAAGGATTTGCCCTAGTTTCGCCTAGGGAAACCATGGCATTTCTTTGGGTGACAGGCTCAAGCAATGATGGGAATGTTGTTGCTGGCAGACTACGTAGTGGTAGAGCACAGCTTCTCTATGTATTCCTCGCAGAGATGCCTGGCCACCATGAGGCATGGAGGCTAGTGGATGAGTCCTTCAGCAGCAAGCGTGTCGAGGACGCGATTCAGTAGTTTTATCTCTCCAATAACGAACACCATTTTATGAAGTCGAACTACATCTTGGATCCTACGGTTTATGAGAACTGCTCCAGCACCTGCCGCTAGTGCTCCACCAAAATCTTCGTCTACACGGTCCCCTATGTGTATTATCTCCTCCACGCTACAATCAATCCTTTCAGCTGCTGCTCTAAAAGCCTCTAGTGAGGGCTTGTAGACACCAAGCTCGTCACCAAAGACAGTATCGTGGAAATAGTCTAGGAGTCCTGCACGTGCAAGGAGAAGCCTCGTGTAGCTACCCGGCCAGAACAGTACATTGCTCAAGACAACCATGCGGAGACCAAGCCTCCTGGCCTTAGCAAGAACCTCGGCAACTCCGTCATAGACCAACCTCCTCGCATTAATATGGGCAAAAACTTTTGCAACAACATGTCTAAGAACCGAGGGGTCTACATTAACATGGCTCGAAACTATCTCGAGTGCCTCCTCAATAGAGAGGCTACCATGCCTTCTACGTCTCTGCCTTGCCTCCATGGCCCCTCTTCTTAGCCTTTCAAGTACTTCCTCAACACCACCCAAATCCTGAGATGACAGTATCTCTGCAAGGCTCTGGTATATGGGTGATAGGTCGAGAAGGGTACCCCATACGTCAAACGATAAGCCACGGAGACTAGGAGAATGGGGGGTCAACTCACTGGTCACCAAGCCCCAGAGAAAGGGGTTTGAGGGGATAAGACGACAACGATACAATGCTCCATTGGGGAAGGGTTTGAAGAAGAATTTGTGGTTTAGCGGGAGGTCTTGGAGATAAAGTGGGGTAGGATAAAAAATGGAGTGTGGTTAAGGTTGAGCCTCCCGTTAACTTACGGGTGCCTTGGCTTCTGCGGGTTTTGGTCCTGCAAGGATTGCTCTAGCGTACAGTACTATTAGGAGGATGTCTATTGCTAGTGAGACTGCTACAAGACTGCCGGCTCCATAGGCTTGTACTGGTGGCAGGCTAGGTGCTACGAAGACTAGCCACCATGCTAGTGCAACCGTTACAGTTACCCATAGGAAGAGTGCTGGTATCTGTATCAGTGCGTTAACAGGACCTCTTGCACGTAGTACTAAGTAGACCCATAGAGCGCTAGTTAGTAGTGCTAGTGCTGCCAGAAGCTGGTTTGTGCCAGCAAAAGCTGGCCATATAACGTTGTAGGCTGGTACTGGTTTTCCTCCTATGACGACGTAGGGGTATGCTAGTGCTGTGCCAAAGAAGACTATTAGTGTGCTAGCCACCCACCTATTAGTTACGATCTTGTAGAGTGTCGGGTTCCTGGGTTCGAGCCAATCGAATAACTCTTGCCAGGCAAATCTACCTAGTCTCGTGGCGGTGTCGAGGGTTGTTAGTATGAATGTTGCTAGTGCTATACCGGAGAAGACGACGAAGAACTTTGCTATTTCCAGGTTAAAGCCTCCTAGGGCGAATGCCCTACCAACCATGTAGCCGTATGCGAATGTGAATCTATTGACTCTATCTAGTGCGAGTATGCCCTTCTCCGGGTATGCTGCTGCCCACTCTGTCTTGCCCATAGCCTCTAGTAGTTGTGTGAAGCCCTCAGCTTGCCACGCTAATGCTATTGGTGCTATAACTGCAAGGCTTGATACTGCTCCCTCAGTCAGCATGCCGCCATAGCCTACTAGGAGAGCATCTAGTTCGCTTGATAATTGCTTGGACGAGGTTCCAGAGGCTACTACGGAGTGGAATCCACTAAGAGATCCACAAGCGATTAACAGTACTATTGCTGGCCAGAATGGTGTTGGTTGTCCTGCTATTATCGTTGGTGCCCAGCTCGTGTATGCTGGGCCAGTTAAGCCTAAAGGAGCTGTCAATAAAGCCGATAATGCGGCTATTCCCACGAAGCTCCACAGCAGAAATGCGTTAAGGTAGTCTCTTGGCTGTAGAAGGTACCAGACGGGGAGGCTTGCAGCCACAATAGCATATATGGCTAGCAGTATGAGCCATGTGTGATATACAGTTCCTATGCCAGGTAATGGGGCTATATTGAATGGGAATATATAGGCATAGGCGAGCATCACAATTATCAGTATGAGCGCTATACCCGTTGCTGCTTTCTGGCTTAGACCTAGACGATACATTAAGAAACCAAGTAGGATGGCTATTGGCATGTAAGCTAATGCTTTAGTAGCAGTATGTGGTAGTTTAGCGAAAAGCGTTGCATTGACGCTTATGAATGCTGCTAGTACGAGGATTAATGCGAAGTAGACGTATAGTAGGAATATGTAGCGGGCTGCACGGCCCATAACGTTCTCGCTCACACTCATTATGGATATGCCGCCATAGCGTACACTAGCCATTAGCGCTAGATAGTCATGTACTGCACCGATGAACACGTTTCCAAAGAGGACCCAGGCAAAGGGTAAAGCCCAGCCATAGGCTATGGCAATAGCTGGTCCAACTATTGGGCCTGCACCTGCTATGCTAGCGAAGTGGTGGCCATAGAGCACGTACTTGTTTGTAGGTACATAATCTATACCGTCATACTTTGTGTGAGCTGGTGTAGGTCGTGCTGCATCTGCTTTTACGATTCTTGTTTGCAATAGCTTTCTACCATAGAACAAGTATGCTAAAGCGTAGACTAAGGCGACAGTGAAGACGAATAGACCTACAATCACTTCCTCTCACCTCCCCCCTCCCGGCGTACGGCCTTCTCTATGGCGACTGGGGCTTCGCCATAGGCTACGGCTGGGCCTATGATAAGGAGGAACCAGCCTAGAATAGCAGAAACAGTGTCTGGATACCATTGACGCTCATCCGCCTTCTTGGTTACACAGTCCCCTATGCAGGGTTTGCCATAGATAAATGGGGATGCCAGTGCATAGAGCATTAGTATTAGTCCTAGGCCCGTCAGTAGTAGGCCTACGGCTCTCCGTGCAGTCATTGTTACTCACCTCTTTCAGCTGGTACACCGGTAAGACCAGGGTCTTACTAGAGGTTTAAATCGTATACTCCTCTGCAAGCCTCAATAGGGAGACGGTAATGGTTGGAATACCAGAGCCAACGCTCTACGTCATAGTGTTATTTCTGCTAGCTTTAGCTGCGCCTTCTGTGATATGGTTTTATGGCTTTAGACGCCACCTTATCCATCGTCATAGGATGGTGGTATCAGCTCTCGAACAATTGTTTAGGCCCCGGGATAAGAACTACACGTTACTGGGCTATCTTGTTGGGTTTCGTGCTGACTATGTACTTGATGGTGAGTTCTCGAGAGCGTGGATCCTCTATACAACGCCGCCAATACACGTGTTCTTCTATCTTCCAGCGATAATTCTTGGACATAAACGTGAAAGACTCGCGATTACTATACGTCCACGTGGTCGTGTACCATATACCTCTCATGTATTGCTTGCTGGGGATCGCTGGACGCTTAGAACATTCCGTGTAGACTATGGTGATGAACGTCTACGTTACTGTAGTGAGCGAAACGGCTACCTCTCATGCGGCTCTTCGCAAGGTATTGAGAAGGTTTTGGAGCTTGGCAAGAGGCTTGAGAGGCACAATGCTGTCCTTGCACGTGCTAGTCTGGACTCTGATCGAAACATAGTACATGTCCAGGTATTGATGGATAAAGCTAGTCCTTACCACGTGGTAAAGGAGATAATCGAATTCGCGAAGACAGTTTCTGTCTAACCCACCGAACGCTCCTCTACCACCTCAGCAGGTCCACCAACACCCGAGACATAAGGTTCGGCTCTAATACCACAGTCGCTGAAGGCCCTTGCCATCTCTCTAGCCACATATCCAGCTGTCTTAGAGTTTGGAACCAATGCAATCATTGATGGTCCGGCGCCACTTAAGGCAACACCATAGGCACCTGCCTCTATTGCTGCACGACGAACTCCTTCATAGCATGGTACGTATGGTGCTCTGGCAGGCTCGACGATCTCGTCAAGCATCATCATCTCACCAGCGAGCTTATAATCACCCATGTATAGGGCTGATATGAGCATTACTGCGCGCTGCCACTGCTTTACAGCTCTACCAAGCTCCACTGATGATGGGAGGACGCTTCGCATGACACTTGTTTTCTCTTTGATGGGCTCAATGAGGGGTACTGCTAGGGCAAAGAATGCCTTAACTGGCAGCGATAGTATATGGAATCTGCGGTTTCCCGGTGCAACAACAACTAGTCCTCCAAGAAGACTCGCAGCTACATTGTCATAGTGTGGTGTACCAGCACTTGCTGTTTCACCATAGCCCGCAGCTTCAACTAGAACATGCTTATCAGCTCTAAGACCAAGGATACTATTTACTGCCACCACTGCTGCTGCAGCACTAGCACCACTACTACCAAGACCACGTGAAACCGGTATACCCTTGTAAACCTCAACTACAACACCGATACGTCTAGTACCGGTTAGCTCAAGGAGCTTCTCTACAGCCTTCACGACGGAACCTGGATACTCTACTCCATCAGCATAAGGTCCCCATACGCGATCAACAATGACACCTTTACTATTCTCCTCGACAGCAACGCAAACAACATCCTCAAAAGCCTCTAGGGCAACAGATACTGCATCAAAACCTGGCCCTAGGTTAGCACTACTTGCATGAGCACGTACACAGATTTTGCCACCCAACCCTCCTAGGCCCCAGGAGGAGGTGATAACCGGTTTAGACACACCTTTTTCAATCGATCGAAAACTAGTGGTAATCGAAGTGGTGGGTTTTGACGGTAGTGGGGCTACTATACATTGTTTGTTTGGATCAAGAGGATGTGAATTTATCCAGTAGTGGAGGGGGTATTGGTTTGTTCTCTTCTCGGCTAGTCTAGGGGTTCTGACTCTTCAAAGCCTTTTATATCGTGCTCCTGTATCGGCCATCCGAATAAGTCTCTTAGTATCATGACGGCTGCCTGTGGTGGTATGAGTCCTCTCTCCGTTATTATCGCATCAATGTACTGTGGTGGTGTGATGTCAAAGGCCGGGTTTAATACCTTGACATTAGGGTTTTTCTCAAGGTAATCTCTATCGACTACTTCTAGAGGGCTACGCTCCTCTATTACAACTAGTTCACCGAGTATTGTTGCAGGGCTGAACTTGTAGGTTTCTGCTGCTACGAGGAACCATACTCTTGCCTCGTGGGCTGCCAAAGCTATTTGTGAGGTACCTATCTTGTTTACAACTGCACCATTAGCAGCAACTGTGTCTGCGCCTACAACGACCTTGTCAACACGCTTCATTATGTGACGTACTGTCGAGTCTGGTATTAATGTGACTGGTACCCCCTCCTTAGCGAGGGTCTTTGCTGTTATGTAGCCTTGGTAGAGGGGTCGAGTCTCGGTGGCGTAAACCCTGATATTCTTGCCTTGTCTATGGGCGTGCAGAATAACTGATATCGCTGCAGAACTATTGCAGTGCGTGAGCACAGTGTCTCCATCTCTTATTCTCCGTGAACCTATTTCGCCTATACGTTCTACGGCTTTTAGCGAGTATTCTATGAACTCCTCTGCTGCTTCAACGACAATGGTCTTTAGTTCTTTGACACTAGATGTCTCGTTATAGGCTCCCCGTAGCCGGTTCATAACGTACATTACAGCGTTTGGGAGGGAGACAGCAGTAGGCCTAGTGGAGACAAGGTAGGATGCAACTCTTTCCATGTACCTCATGAACTCGTTGAGGTCCCCTCCAGTATAGAGCTGGGCAGCCTTACGGAGAGCATCTGCAGCTGCTCTCGCTATTCGCCCTGCTCCACGTATCTTCATGGACCTAATGTCTTCTCCTATCCTCAAGATTTCCTCAGGGAGGGAGGCCATGTCTAACTCACCATGGAGACCAGTTCCTCGGCTAGACTACGTGGACTAGGGGGTTCTGGAGGCCACTTTCCATACATATCGCGTAGTAAGTATGGTATTGCGGTAGGTGCTATGAAGCCCTTCTCGGTAGCTATGGCGTCTATCATTTCGGGTGGTGTGACATCAAAGAGGGGTACATATGCGTCAACACCGGCTTCACGTAGTTCTCTTGGTAATATGGTTTCTGGTGAGAGCCTTGGTATCTCTATCAACTCGCCAAGAATGGTTTCATAACTGAACTTATACGTGGCAGCTACTGAGAATACGCGTACTCGTGCCTCGTTAGCAATAAGTGCGAGAAGGCTTGTCCCGATCTTGTTAACTAGGGCTCCATTGGCGGCAACGGCTTCCGCACCAACCAAGACCTTACTAACATGCCTCATGTATAGTCTCGCAGAGGAGTCTACGATAAGCGTGACCGGGATACCAAGAGACGATAACCGGGAAGCTATGAGCCTACCCTCGCCACCAGGACGTGATTCAAGTACGTAGGCGGAGATACGTTTTCCACTTCGTACAGCATACTCTATAGCCTTGAGTACGCCAGTACTATACGAGATGGTCATCACCACATCGCCGTCACGGAGTCTTCTAGATGCAATACGAGCTGCACTATCATTAGCACTCCAGGCTCTAGCCCACACAGACTCCAACAAGCCAACAACACGAGTACGTAGCTCATTATCATCTATGTCTTTTTCGAGGAGGCTCTTTAATCCAAGGAGTACTTCACGTGCAGTATTTATGAGAAGGGCTGACGTGGGTCTAAGGTCAATAGCGTCAAGAAATACTCTTGTAACAGAATCGACAATACCTTGCTTATCTCTGGCTCTACGTACTTTCTCGACAGCAACACTTACAACATGTCGTAATGCCTCAAAAGAGCCACGTACAACACCACCATCACCAAGCACAAAGCGTGGATTGATAGTAGAGGTTGGCATACCCAGAACCCCAGCAAAAATGGTAGGATAGCTACGGCACAAAATACAATCATGGCATAGGTTTGTGTCAGTGTAGTCGACGCTAGAGCAAGACAGAGAAGCAATAGACTCTTGGCTAATCTTATAGGGAACGTTTAATGGAAGCCTCTTGGGCTATTGGAGCTACTGTGGGGTATGCTAGGGTTTGAGCCGCGAGTTTGGGGCGGGCATGGCTGTTGGCGCTATCCTTGTACTCGTGCTCTCTCTCATAGTGTATTTTACTAGTGGAGGCGGCATAGAGTCTGGTGCAACTACTACAACTACTATTGTGACTACTAAGACTGTCCCTGCCCCCATAGAGACAGTCACTGTGGTTCAGACTGTTACTGAAACCACTACGAGGAGTGTTAGGGTAACAGAGACTACTACAATTGTCGCCACTAGGACTATTACTGTGACTAAAACTACTACAATCCCCTTGGTTGTCACTGAAACTGTTACTGTGACTAGACCTATCGTAGTTGCTGCAGCTCCTTGTAAAGGCTATGATCCTGGAGTGTTTAACTTGGATGCTGTTGAGTGTGGACTTAGTGAACTCGACAACTTACGTGAGCTAGCCTATTCCCTCGTAGCGGGGGATTGGTGGTCGACAGTAGTGTCTATAGCTCATTGGGTTGCTGTAAACATAGAGTATGAGAAGGATATTGTTCAACATGGAATGCGCGAGTATGTGCAAATGCCTAGTGAGACACTCCTCTTAGGGAAAGGCGATTGTGAGGATCGTGCACTTCTTGCAGCAGCTCTTTTTGCTGCTACTGGCTTCTTTGAGGAAGTAGTTGTTGTGTCAGTGGAGTTCAAGGGTCTTGATGTTGGTCATGTAGAGCCAGGTGTAGTAGTTAACGGTACCATATATGTTGTTCCTATAGTTGAAGACCCGTATCCTGCACATCTCTATAGCGATTACTACGGGTTGTGGAAGAGTGCTGGTCTTAGTATAGAGAATGGAAAGATCTATCTCTACAATACGCGGAGTCGTAATATCCGTGTCCTAGATATTGATAGTGGCGTGTTTCGCATGGTTTATCCTCCCCCACTTGATATAGAGCACTTGGAGGCGATACGAGAGGCTATTGCAGCTTATTTAGTGATGCAGGGGTTTCAACTAGAATGCCCAGCATACCTTACAAGTCTAGCAAGGTATATGGCTAGCTACTTACCTAGCTCAGAGCCTCCCGTCAAGGTATCCTACTATATGGTTCTACGCCCGGTTGACTGGTTTAGCCCAAAGAAGCCAAGTTGGGTAGCTAAACGCATACAGTTGGCCTTAGCATTGAACGAGAATCTTACAAACTACTTACTCCAATTAGGGGCACGAAAGACTTGCGTCTATGTCTACGTGGAGGTAGAGAATACCACGGTACCTGTTTACCGCTATCGACCTGATGGGACTCCAATCAAGGTTCTTGAGGAGAGGCCAACGATAATAGTCTATTTCCTTGTAGCGCCGGATTATCCGGTGCCAAGAGTAGAGGTTGAACTCAATGAGACAATGCTTGTAGTGTATGTATGGAGCACTGATAGGGTGAGTATCCTCCTCTACGAACCTGGTAGTGTCGAGCCGATACTAGGTGTGGCTATGCCAGGATACTATTACCCTGGCGTGGAGACTATCACGGCGATGATATGGGAGATAAGTGGTGATAAGACAATCATAGTGGTGGATCGAGGCCTCCTAGACGCAAAGCTGCCTGGCCCCGGAACCTATATTCTCATTGTATGGGTGAGTGATAAGCAAGCATACATAGCACCCTACGAACCTCTAAAATAGGCTGTCAAGTATACTGTCGGTGCTCTTAGGAGGCTCTCTGGGTCTTGGAGCTAGACTATTCTGACTACAAGCCCCTGGGTAGGACTGGAGAAAGGGTTCCAGCAATAGGTATAGGTACATGGGCTATACGTGACTACAATAAGGCCTTCCATGTACTCGTTGAAGCTGTTGAGAGAGGGTTATGGCTCATAGATACCGCAGAAATGTATCATGCTGGCCGTGCCGAGGAGCTAGTTGGTCGTGTTGTTGAGACTGTGGGCAGAGACAAGGTATTCATAGTGACCAAGATGCTTCCCGAGAACCTTGTATCAGAGGAATCCATTGAGAAAAGTGCACGTGCTAGTCTAAAGAGGCTAAGGGTAAGTTATGTCGATCTATACCTAATCCACTGGCCACACTATGCCATACCTATCGAGGAGCAAGTTAGGCGTTTCGAGCTAGTATACCGTCGAGGCTACACGAGATACATAGGCGTATCAAACTTTGATAAGTGGGAGCTAGAGAGGGCAATCCAAGCAACTCGTTCAACAGAGATAGTTGCAGACCAAGTCAAGTACAGTGTACTGGACCGGGGAATAGAGTTAAGTCTACTTCCTTATGCCCAAGAAAAACAAGTAACTATACAAGCATACACTCCTCTCGAACGTGGGAGAGTGAAAGATCATCCCCTACTCCAGCGAATAGCAGCTAAGTATGGTAAAACACCAGTTCAGATAGCCCTAAACTACCTCATATCAAAACCCATGGTCACAGCGATAGTGAAGACGGAGAACATGCAACACCTCAGGGAAATCCTGGGATCGCTAGGTTGGAGACTAAAACCCGAGGATATAAAGGAGTTGACAAGGGCCTAACCCTCACGGAAAAGTTTCAGTATTATTTGGCGAAAAGGGGGATGGTATTATAATCCGTAAAGTAGACTAGTACGGTACACCATACATAGACGTCTATGTATTCTTGGCGAAGAGTATGCTAGCCAGTCTTCGGGTTTCCCGAGTCATTATGGTGATCGAGTTTATTTTCACTAAGTAGGGCTGGCTTCTCTAGTTTGGTGTATCTAGATTGAGTATTGAGGAGTATAGGCTGTTACTGCGTAGAAGTAGAATGTTTCTAGAGGAGGCTCGAGAGGCATATGGTAAAGAGCGTTATGACTTAGCAGTGTTTCTCGCTGAGCAAGCTCTACAGCTTTACCTCAAGGCACAGCTTCTTCGTGTGCTTGGAGATTACCCACGTACGCATAGTGTTAGGCAGTTACTTGCTATACTCTCAAAAGCTCTAGGTGGAAATTCTGAAAGGGAAATAGTCGACTTTATGAGGCGTGAGAGACCTCGTTTATCAGAACTAGAAGATGTATATGTAGCCTCGCGGTATGGTATTCGAACTTATACAAGAGATGACGCGGAAGACATATTGTCAACCGTAGAGAGAGTGATTAGCCTTGTCGAGAGAGTACTCAGACATTCTACTAGAAGTAATGCGTGAAAGAGCTAACTTGCTCAGAAACTGGAAGCGACTCGTAAAGGAAGCTGTAGAGGCAGTGAAAGAGATTTATCCTGAAGCACGCATATACATCACTGGCAGCATTGCGAAGGATGAATGGATTGCAGCTAGCGACATAGACCTCATAGTAGTACTCACCCATGAACCTAGCATGCGAGAGGCAGCACAGATAATAGAACACATATGGGAGAAGCTGAAATTACCACTTATACACCCACTAGAAATACACGTAGTCGGTCCACAAGGCCTAGAGAAGTATAAGAGAAAGAGCTTAATACCCGTAGAACAACTCTACGAAGAGTCCATGCAGTAGACTGTTGATCTTGTTAAAGAGCTTACTGAATCCTGTAGAAGGCTCGTCTCCCCTTTATGGTCAGCATTTTAGGCTTTGACCTCCATGAAAAGGCATTTCCTTGACCACGTTATTGCCAAGACCTTACAGGTAAAGTGGAAAAGCTATCTAGCCTTATCTTTGGTTTTGAGCAGGTAGAGTGGCTGTGTTCCTAGCCAGCTTGTTATAGTGTCCTGGTTTTCTATGAGCTCTTTTTCGGGTTGGAGGAAGAGGGGTTTGATTTTGTACTTTTTCGCTAATGCTAATGTGTGGCAATCACCGAGGCTTATTGGTATTCTACATTTACATTCAGCAACTTGCTCCCATATCTCGTTATCCTCCACTATCTCTATCATTTCTGAGTCGAGGAGTACCTGGAGACGTTCCCTGGCTTCCCTTGTTCCCCAGAGCCTACAAGTCACATAAAACGCCTCGACTATGCTTAGCCTCGAGGCATAGGCTTCAACCCTATCATTAACTATCGCCTCTACTAGTGGTCTCATCACTGGGTTCCCAGCGAGTAACTCTATTAACACACTTGCATCAAGCACTACCTTGCCTTCCAGCAAGGCTTCTCTCATCCCTTCTCCTTTCAAGCCTTAGTATTTCCTGTGCCTTCGCAGTATCGTGGTGGCTAACGGGGTTATTAAGAAGCCATTCAAGTAACCATGGTTTACCTCGTAGAGTCTTCTTGGCTAGAAGGCGTAGTAGTGTATCGTAGTCGAGTCTTCTACCTAGCCTTGACTCCATGGATACAAGTGTCTTCTCTAAAAGCTCCTTCGTCTTCTTCTTAACCCTTATCGTCGTATACTCTGTAGCCAACGTATACACCGTATACACTATACACTCTTACACTTAATATTTTTCGAGCCATGAACCAATCTTTGGCACGGGTAATAGAGCTTATGACAATAACCCTCAGAGTGTAAAATTACTACCAAATATACTAGGCTTTAATGCACTAGACCGCGTGGCCAGGATTTGAGCATTCAAGCTAGGGGAAAGCAATTAATATTTATCTTCTAGAATTCCTAGAGAGTTGGGTGGACTATTCCTCTACGGTTATTTGCTAGTGGGAGTCAAAGATTTTACCGGGTCATGGCCGAGGATTAGCCGTAGGGAGTTTTGCAGGAAAAGTACAGCAGTATTAGGGTATTTACTAGGCTTATGGCCTATATTGGTCGTAGGTTTCACGTATTCGCGGTAATACTAGTTTCAATACTCCTTTGGTCGTACATGACTAGTATTGTGCCTCTACTCATAAGATCCGCTATTGACGAAGGAGTTATTTCGAGGAACCTATACGCAGCTGTATACTATGCTGTCCTCGTTATAGCTGCAACAATAGCTGCAGGCGGGTTTAGTTTCATTGGAAGATACCTATTGTTTAGAGTTAGCCAGGAGATCGTTTATAGGATACGTATGGATGCTTATCGGTCTCTCCAAATACAGTCAATGGAGTTCTTTGACAAGTCTATAGTGGGCCAGCTAATATCTAGGATAACTAATGATGCTGAAAGAGTGAATAGGTTCCTTACACAGAATATTCGTTTAATGGTTTTTGCAGGATTCACTACAGCTCTTTCCACTTACTACATGATTGAAATGAATGCCCTACTTGCAACAATAGCCTTTACGGCTCTTATAGCCTCACTAATGCTGAACATTAAGTTTGCTACAACAATTAGGCCTCTCTACGACGAGACACGCCATATGACGGGTGTTATAGCAGGTATTGCTACATCAGCTCTTGCTGGGATAAAGACTGTGAAGGGCCTTGCCATAGAGGATTACGAGTATGATAGGTTTACTCGTGAAAATGACAAGTTGCTTGAGGCAAGTCTTAGGGCTGCAAGGCTTAGGGCAGTTTATGGTAATGCTCCAATGCTCATAGTAGGTACTGCCATGGCTGTAATGTTGTACTATGGCGGATACGCAATACCCTCGGGAACACTAACCGTAGGGGAACTTACAGCATTTCTAGCCTACATGTTAAGGCTCATGTGGCCTTTGAGAGCTCTTGGCTTCTCTATAGGTGAGGTACAGAGAGCAGTTGCAGCAGCCAAGAGACTATTTGAAATAATTGATGCTGAGCCAAGAGTCAAGGAAGACCCCAACGCTATAGAGCTACGTGACATTAAGGGTGAAATAGTTTTTGAAAATGTCAGCTTCAGCTATATACCAGGCAAACCCGTGCTAAGGAGTATAAATCTCCATGTACGCCCTGGGGAGAAAATTGCTATCGTAGGACCTCCGGGCTCAGGCAAGTCTACACTACTTAAGCTTCTAGTACGATTCTATGATCCCGATGAAGGCAAGATACTAATCGATGGCATAGACATACGTAGAGTTAAACTAGACTCGCTTAGAAGACACGTAGTCTACATACCCCAGGAACCATTCATATTCAATAGGAGTATAAGGGAGAATATTGCTTTAGGGAATCCCTCTGCATCAATAGAGGATATTGTAAGGGCAGCAAAGATAGCAAAGATACATGATTTCATAGAATTACTACCTAGAGGCTATGAAACCATTGTTGGTGAGAAGGGTGTAACCCTCTCTGGGGGTCAGAGACAGCGAATTGCCCTTGCAAGAGCGTTACTGGCTAATCCAAAGATACTACTACTTGATGATCCTGTATCAAATCTTGATGCAGAGACTGAGAAAGCACTACTAGAAGATCTTAGGGAGGTATTGAAGGATAAGACTGCATTGATAGTTACTCAGAGGCTATCACTCATAGACCTCGTTGACAGGATAATTGTTATGGAGGATGGTAGGATTATTGAGGAGGGTAGTCATGAGGAGCTCTTAGCTAGAAAGGGTGCATACTATAGGCTTTACAACTCTATGCTAGGTGGTGGGATTGGAGAAAGAGTCTGGAAAGACGCTTAGCCTTTTCAAAAACCTTCTTCGTGACATGGTTTTACATCGTAGACTATTACTGATCATAGCATTAACTATTATCGGGTCTACTCTGGCATCACTAGCTGCACCATACATACTAGGAATAGTAATTGACCACTACATAGTCCCTGGAAGATATGAAGGACTACCACTAATGGCGTTCCTCTACTTCATGGCTCTATCTGGCCAGTGGTTGTTTACAACACTTAGAAGCTACTATATACAAGCTTTCGGCCAACTATTCCTCTATACTATAAGGCAAAAACTATTCCATAAGCTACTCAATATGAGGATTAGCTTCTACGCCAGACGCCAGATAGGTGACCTTGTCTCAAGACTAATCAATGACACGACAACCCTCAATGAGGTCTTGGTATCGGGCATGCTCACTGTGCTCAGTGACGTGTTATCACTCATAGGAATCATACTAGTGATGGTCATGCTAAGCCCTAGTCTCACCATTGCTGCTCTCTCTACAATACCACTCATGGTGTTCATTGCTAAGTACTTTGGTGGTAAACTTAGGATAGCATACAGAGCTACTCGTGAGAGTATTGCGGAGATATCATCAGTTGTCGAGGAATCCATTACGGGCATTGAAACTATAAAAGCGCTTGCTAGAGAGAAAGAGGTGTTAAAAGACTATGATAGAGCCCTACGTAAGACCATTAAATCCTATATGCGGATAGCTCTTCTCATGGGGGTCTTCTGGCCCTTAATGAACATTTCATCAATGCTCTCAATAGCCATGGTGCTAGTCTATGGTGGCTACTTGGTACTGGTAGGTGCTACCAGCATAGGCGTAGTAGTAGCATTCATACAATATGTTCAAAGACTTGTAGAGCCGGTAAACAACATAGTAAGCATGTATGATGCCCTACAATCAGCTCTAGCTTCTCTTGAAAGAATATACGAGGTGCTAGAGTCTAATGAGATAGAAGTGGATGAGGGCTTAGAGGCCAAGAGGCTAAGGGGAGCCATAAGGTACGAGGATGTCTGGTTTGAGTACGAGCCTGGAAAACCCGTACTAAAGGGCATTAACCTCGAGATAAAACCTGGTGAAATAGTAGCCCTAGTAGGCCACACTGGTGCAGGCAAAACAACTATGGTAAACCTACTACTGAGATTCTATGAGCCTACTAAAGGCCGCATACTAGTAGATGGCATTGATGTGAGAAAGCTTAGGAGGCGGTGGCTCAGAGAGAGAATAAGCTATGTGCCTCAGGAAACGTATCTATTCCCTGGAACCATCATGGATAATATAAGGATTGCAAAACCTGATGCCAGCGATGAAGAAGTCATGAGGATTTGCAAAGAGCTAGGTATCCATGAGCTTATTGAGAAACTTCCAGAAGGCTACAATACTGATGCGGGTGAAGCAGGTAAGAGGTTATCACTTGGTGAGAGACAACTCCTAGCTATAGCTCGTGCAATGCTAAAGGATCCAGATATCGTGGTTCTTGATGAGGCTCTTTCAAGTGTCGATCCAGAGACCGAAGCCATGATAAGAAAAGCTATACGCAAGTTAATGAAGGGGCGAACTGGCATTATCATTGCACATCGCCTCTCCATAGTTCATGATGTTGATAGGATAGTGGTCATAGATAACGGCGAGATTCGTGAAGAGGGAAGACTGGAAGAGCTACTAGCTAAACACGGGTTATTCTACAAGCTCTATACTTCACAAATGGAAGAGCTAACAATCCCAGTACATGGGGTAAGTGGAAGCCCCGCTAAAGCTCTTAAAGTAAAGGATCTAAAATAGAGGCTTTAGCAACAAAATGCTATTTCCACAACATGAATGAAGGGAGACCCATAGCAATCCTGGTCCTCAACACAAGCCTAGCCTCACACCACTCTTAGAACCCCTCTGACTAGTGGCTAACTCTAGAATTGTTCATGGTGTAATGTTATGCCAGGGACATATGTGTTGTCAAAAAGCGGTTAGTGCTACAGATACCTTGGCTACCGTTATTCATGATGACGAGCCTAGGTCTTCTATGACTGGGTTCTCTATACAGCCTATGCCCTCTATACATACCTCAACTATGTCGCCTCCCTTTAGGAGCCTAGGTGGTTTCCTTGTGAAGCCTACACCACTTGGTGTACCCGTTGCAACTATGTCGCCAGGTTCTAGCAGTATACCTCTGCTAGCATACGATACTATGGTTTCCACAGTGAAGATCATGTCTAAGGTATTTCCATCCTGTAGCCTTTCCCCCGTGATTGTTAGGGTTAATCTAAGGCCTTTCCTGGGATTAAGCTGTGTCCGCGGTACTATGAGGGGGCCAGTAGGAGAGTAGGTGTCTCGACTCTTCCCCTTCCACCACTGACTTACACCAGATAAGAGTTGCTCCCTACGCTCTGAGACGTCATTGAAGCACATGTAGCCCCATACGATACTTTCAGCATCTGATTCAGCAACTCCCCTACCAGGTAATCCTATGACTACTGCTAGTTCAGCCTCAGCATCAACCATTAGGTTAGGGTTATGGATAACTATCGGGTCTCCAGGTCCTATGATAGTGTTAGGTGTTTTTACAAAGAGCTCAGGAACCGATGGAGGCTTCATACCAACCTCTTCAGCATGACTCTTATAGTTAAGGCCTACAGCTATTATCTTTGTAGGCCTCTCAATCGGAGCTACGAGTCTAACTCCCCCTAGAGGAACTCCCTGATCGTGTCTCGAAACTCTATGGGCAATCTTCTCGGTTTCCTCTGGCGGTGTTTCAACCATGAACTCTTTTAGACTTGTATAACCCCAAGAACTTAGAGAATAAACTCTACCCCTATACACAATTACTGGCTCAACAAGACCGCCAGGCATGAGAGCTCGTGCAATACCTATCGAAGCCCATACACGATACCCAAGCAGTGTGTGCATTTCAGCCCTCCACCCTATGGTTATGAAGGCTAATAATCAGGTCGCTAGAGTCCTAGCTCGGCTGCAACTCCTTTAACGGCTTCGAGAGATAGCTTAAAGAACTCTTCAAGACTCAGTCCTAGCTCTTCAATACCTTTTATCCTTTCCCTACTAACACCTCTAGCGAAATCTTTTGACCGGAACTTCTTCTTAAGAGTACTAATTTTCACCTCTTCAACCTTCTTATTAGGCATTACAAGTGTTGTTGCCACTATGAGTCCTGCCATGTGGTCTGCAGCACGTAGTGCAACAGATATACGTTTCGCAGTCTCCATTGTTGATTTGAACCCGTTTCTTTCATTATGCAGGGCTATAGCCTCTAAGGCCTCCCTCGGGAGTCTCCCCTCTAGTATCTCGATAGCTTTAAGCCCGTGAAGCCTCGGATCCCTATTAACGACATCATAGTCTATATCGTGTAAGAGGCCTATAAGCCCCCACAACTCCTCGTCTTCTCCAAGCCTCCTAGCTAGAGACCTCATTATAGCCTCAACAGCTATACAGTGTTTTACCATCTTCTCGTCTCTAAGATTTCTCCTAAGGAGTTCTAGAGCCTCTTCACGACTCATTAACTGGGGCATTACTTTAATCCCCCAAGGAAGGAAGAGAGGCCATGGCACTAGATGAGGTCCTCTAAATGACCATTTCCGCTAGATTGATTTAATTAGTCCTTGGCGTATGTGCTTATCAGTATTGCAGTATAGGCTGTAATGGCGGGTATGCTATCAACTGTTATGTACTCGTTGGGTGCATGAGCTCTTCCTCCGTGACCTGGTGCTGTAGATACCATGGGTATGCCGAGTCTCCTAGTAAAGAGGTATGATGGTGCTGAACCAGGTATTATTGGTATAATGTAGGGCTTCACGTTCATGGCAGAATATGCTTTCTTTGCTCTCTCAACTGCAGGAGAGCTTGGACTAGTCTTGCTCCATGTATATGCATCGTGGACATGTACTTCCACGAGGTCTTCAAGGCCAAGTCTCTTTATTAGCTCTTTCAGACCTTGTATAACGTCTTCGGGTTCTATGTTGGGTACTAGGCGGAAGTCAAGTCTCACCCTAGCTTCAGCCGGAGTTATCGTCTTTGTTCCAGGCCCAACATAGCCCGATATAAAGCCGTCAACGTTGACTGTGGGCTTAAAGTATACTGCTATGTACCAGTCTCTACCCTTAAGCCGAGGCTTGTAGACTTCATAGCTTTTTAGGATCTCCTCAGCAGGATACGCCTCCATTATATCGTCTAAGTACTTTAAATCCTCGTCTGAAGGCGTAATGGTTTTCTCCTCAAGCCAGGGTATTCTCGGCCCTTCTAGGGGGTCTATGAGGTGCGATACAATTCTTGAGAGTATTGCTGCTGGATTATAGAGTCCACGGCTAAGACTACTATGTACATCGTATTTCGAAGTCTTAGCTACAAGTTCTACAAAGACTATACCCTTATTCCCAAGAACTATCGTAGGCTTACCTGGGACCCTTTCAGAGGGAAATGCGAAATAAACCATGTCTGCCCCCTGTAGCTCAGAGCCCTTGTCGTCAACGAACTTGGGCATCGAGGGGCTTCCAAGCTCCTCCTCACCCTCTAGCACAAACACTATATTGACGGGGAGTTCGCCGATAACTTCAAGGTAAGCCTTAATCCCTAGTAGCATACTCATTAGTGCTCCTTTAGTATTGTAGGCTCCACGTGCAACAATCTTATCCTCGACAATCCTTGCCTCGAAGGGTGGTACCTCCCACTCCTCAAGGGGCTCAACAGGTTGTACATCATACATATTGTAGAAAATAACCTTCTTCCCACTAGTACCGATTGAGCCATATACTATGGGGTGACCACCATATCGCAACAATACCGCTTTACCACCAAGCTTCTCCTTAATCCACTCTACGAGATAGGACGCTGTCTCCTCAATACCCTCTCCCGTAGCTGATATACTAGGCATTCTGAGAAACCTTCTAACTTCCTCTACAAGTTCATCCCTCTTCTTCTGAACATAGTCTAGGATTCTCTTGGCCTGCTCAGACAAGGAGTAGCTCACCAACGCCATGCAGAACGCCAGAAACTCTCTGGTTTAAAGCTGTTTCAGCATGCCCACTAAAACTCTTCAAGCAAGAATAACGATTATCCTGGTACTGGGTAGGCTTCAGGAAACCTTAATGTCGCTGCTCCATTCCATAGCCGAGTGCGGCATAGTGAGTCGCTGGAAGGGTGAGGGTTAAGCTGAATGCTTGCCTCAAGTGTGAGTACTATCACTCACTTAAGATTATCAATACTATGAGAACGGAGAATTACCGTGGCCATGGAGAATAGGTTTCTGTGTTTTGCGTCAACTCTATCTTGATAAGAGGTATACAGCTACTATAGCGAGCACTATACCTACTATCTTCTCTAATGTAGGTTTCTCACTGAGCACTGTGAATGCTATTACAGCTGTCACTGCAGGATATAGTGCTGTAAGAGGGACAACAATAGAGGCATCGCCACCAGCCTCGAGAGATTTCACCATAAATATGTAGCCTAGTGTCCCGAAGACACCTGCAACTACTGCTATTAATGCATCAAGCTTGCCGACAGATAATACTGAGTGTGCATTGAGTAAACCTACTACTACGACGGCTGTAATAGTTGCAAGCCCACTATAGAAGTACAGTTGCTGCCATACCATATTCCGAGATGCCAGCTTAAGAACGGCGCCCCAGGCACCCCACAAGAGAAGTGCAAGTAGGGCGTAAACGAGCCATTTTGCCGGCATAATTATAGTCACCAACACATCCGTTATGGCCTTCGGGTCCAAAAATGGTTATTGACGAGAAGGCTTAATGAAGAGGCAACAGTTAATTGGTGGGTTTGCGAGTTTACCTTTAAACCCTAGGCCATGTTATTATAGGAAAACGGTGACCGTTCGAGGTGCATATTCTTGCCCACAAAGATAGCAATAGATCCCCATAAACACTGTATTGACGAGCAAGACATATGTCATAATAGATGGCATCCCGACATAAAGCCTACAATCGAGGTTGAACCAGGAGAAATAGTTGAAATCGAAACCCGTGATGCCCTCGATGGCCAGATCACGGATAAGCCTGGTACAGGGGATGTCGAGAAAGCCAACTTAGACGTTGTTCATCCTTTGACAGGCCCAGTGTACGTAAGAGGAGTTGAACCCGGGGACTTGCTAGTTGTAGAGGTCTTAGATGTTGAACCCCTAGACGAGTTTGGCTACACAATAATATTGCCAGGGTTTGGCTTCCTAAGGGACATGTTTACGAAGCCATTTAAGGCTCGTTGGAGGATTACTGGTGGTTATGCTGTTTCACCCGAAATACCTGGTGTAAGGATTCCAGGAGACCCCTTCCTAGGTGTCATGGGGGTTGCCCCCTCAAGGGAGCTCATGGAGAGAATTAGGAAACGTGAAGAGGAGCTTCTAAGGAAAGGCGGTGCAGTAGTACCACCGACACCCAAGGGTGCTGTGCCACCACGGGAACCCATTGCCAGTGAAGGGCTAAGGACCATTCCTCCTAGAGAAAATGGAGGAAACTTTGACATAAGGTATCTATCGCCCGGCTCACGCATATACTTCCCAGTATTCGTTAAGGGGGCACTATTCTCAGCTGGAGATGCCCACTTCGTTCAAGGTGATGGAGAGGTTACGGGTACAGCTATAGAGATGAGGGCAAGAGCTAGACTAAGATTCGGAATCGTAAAGGAAGGTGCTAAGAAATACGGCATAAGATTCCCCATTGTTAGGCCATCTGAGGGCTCCATTAGGAGACTCAATTACTCCAAGTACATTACGCCAATGGGACTAGGTATAGAGGATGGAGTAGCCTCTGAAGATGCAACACTCTCTGCAAAACAAGCCATAGTCGAGTTAATAAACATATTAGTCCAAGCTGGATATACCCGTGAGCAAGCATACGTGATAGCTAGCATAGCTGCAGACATAAGGCTAGCCCAGGTAGTCGATGTGCCAAGCTATACTGCACTAGCATTGCTACCATTGGACATCTTCGTAGAGCCACCAGAACTATTAAAGAAGCTAGCAAGTCTCGAAAAATTCTGAAAGCCTTCCCTCGATAAAGCTCTTAACCCAGTTAAACACTTTTCTCGGAGCAGAATAGAACCGCATTGAACCATAAGAGCATAGAGTGTTTTGCACCATTAACCAGAAACTGCAAGAATAGGCTTATGGACTTAAAAGCCGTGATAGCTAGGTGAGTTCTAAGGATTATTCGTTGTTCCTACCTCCTCTATGCCTTATCCGGAGTCTCCATCGATGTCTTCCCAGCTGTTCTTTTTGTTCCCTTGGTACGTGAAGTGCTACAGCGTATATCCTAGAGGCGGTGTCTCGGTCTATTGCAACCTGTGTGTCCCCGGTACTTAGTATGGTTGTTGGCTTAGTTTGATGTATCTTAATGCGTTTACCTGGTGCTAGACCAAGACCTATAAGACGAGTATAGGTCTCTTCGGGGACATCCATGTAGCTTATTTTTGCTTCAGTTCCTGGGGCTAGTTCTGTAAGTGGATATACAAGTGTTGGGACAAAGCTCCTTCTCTCAAGACAACATCTACCTGGTGGAATAGGTTTACCGTGAGGACATTTTGTTGGATGGCCTAATAGTGTACAAATAGCTTCCTCGAGTTCCTCGGGTATAACGTGCTCCATCTCACAAGCTACTCTCTCATAAACCTCTTCCTCTGCCCCTAACACGTCGAAAAGAAGCCTCTCTGTAAGGCGGTGTAGTCGTACAAGTTTACGCCCGGCCTCTAACCCCTTCTCGGTCAACTCTATGAACCCGTCTTGCACCCGTGCATAGCCATTTTCTATGAGAAGCCTAATCGTATCGTTGGGTTTGTCTACACGAATCTTCTCTCCTTCCTCAACTATGCGTATCCAGAGATCCCTTAACGTGTTCTCTAAGCCTTGCGTCTCATGGTCCATGGAAATCACCCATATAATGACCTTCTTGTGGTTTAGAGTAATGGTATCAGGGACAGTAGATGGTATAGTATTATACCAGTAGTGAATGCTAATGTCATGTTTAGGGTATAAACTGTCAAGGCGTATTTGAGTTTAAACTCTCTAACAATTACAAGCAGGTTAGCTATACATGGAACAAAGAGTGTTATCGTTATCGCGGCAATGGTTGACTGCATGGGCGTAAATACATCACGTAAATCGTAGAGTCCTGCTGCGCCATAGTCTCGCCGGAAGAAGCCATAGAGGAATGCTGTCGCCGCCTCACTAGGTAAGCCCATGGCTGTTGTAGGTATAGCTAGTAGTGACACAATAACATCGAAAACGCCTGTAAGCCGGCCAAGCCAAATGAATACACTTGCTAGAAGGAATAGAGGGAGAACTTCGACAAAATACCATTTGAGCCTAGTATAGGTCTTGAGAGCTATATTTCTCGGACTAGGGAGTCTCCAAGGAGGAAGCTCTATTGCGAGGGCTGGCGGCTTGCCTGGTAGTAGCTTATTAGCCATTACCGCCACTATAATCATTACAGTAAAGATCGTCAAGACCCATATGAGGAGGCTTGTGGGTGTAGGGAGTAGTGCAAATACTATACCCTGTTGAGCCGAGCATGGTATAGCTAAGGCGAGGAGCAGTGCTGTTATCATCCTCTCTCTACGTGACGACAGAACCCTTGTCGCAATGGTCGCCATGGTTACACATCCTAGGCCGAGGAATAAGGGTATTATAGCACGCCCATTAAGCCCTAGTTTACGGAATATATTGTCTAGTAGTGCAGCTAAGCGAGGTAGATACCCAGTATCTTCGAGGACAGCATACGCTGTGAAGAAGAATGCTACTATAGGTAGTACAATAGCAATTGCATAGCGTAGACCAAGAGTGAGAACACCATACTCTCCAGCCAATAGCTCATAGATTAATGGATGTGTACGTGCAAATATGGCGTTTATAATCGAGTTAATATTCTCCTCGTAGAAAGACTCTATGGTATCTACTACCTCACCAGCACCAAGCACCCCAACATAGTAGTAGAGGCCTAGAAGGACAAGGAATGCTGCGAAACTACCAGTAAT
>JALTZQ010000028.1:5616-24281 GCA_027046105.1 Pyrodictiaceae archaeon | reverse complement strand
GTTGGTAAAGAGTGAGTCGATAGCATCGTTGTTGTAGTTGGTACTACTTATTCCAGCAACATACTATAACTGAAAATAATGAATGTAATGATGTCATGGTATTATCGTTTCTCGGCGCGTCTATAAAGAGGGTTTATTGTAGAGTTAATCCGTGAGGGCTGTGAGGAGTAGCAAACCAAGTGAATAATTAGTTTAGGATGTACGCGAGCTCTCACACCGAGCCCTCTTTTCCCATAACCAATAGTCTCAATAGTTTAGCTATCTTTCCTGGAGTTTTCAAAGCTAGCGATAGGATCTCTTGCAATGATGCAGTTCCCATAGCTATCTTTACGGCTAAACGGGGTGGAAGCGATGCAAGCACAGCAGCTCTTGTCTCGGGGCTTCCCCTTTTTATTGCCATAAGCAAACGTCGCTGTCTCTCTATCCAGGCAATAACCTTGCCTATGACTTTTCTTGGCTCTTCTCCTCGTACAAGGTAGTCAAAGATAGCCTTTGCTGAAGCTATTGATGGACGTATGCCTTCACCACTTATAGGGTAAACAAAGCCTGCAGCTTCACCTATTACGGGGAGACTTGGTTGTTTCGCAAAGTCGGGTTTAACCCCGCCTACGTAGATCCATGCCCCTTTTATTGGAGTCAGACGTTCTTCAATTTCTTTCCTTTTAGCAAATGCGTGCAAGCGTGAGACGAGCTCAGTGTATGAAGCAAAGCCTCCTACACCTATTTTTACCCTAGTCTCTGTTTCGGGAAAGAACCAGTAGTAACCTACAAGGCTCCGATCAAACCATATCTCAACAATCTCTGGATTGACGGGTTCACGCAGCTTGTAGATTGCTTGTATTGCGAAAATTCGTTCGCCACGAACCTTGTATCCTCCTCCAGCATAGATAACAGCATTATGGGCTTGATCCTTAACCTTCTTGGGCTCAATATACTTACCATATATTGTATCTGTGCTCTCGAGTAGCCATTTAATCAATGAAGGTTTATCCACGTGATAGCCCAGATGAACATTATACTCTTCACCTAATAAGCGACCGTCCAGGAAAACGCGGTAGCCACGTACTTTCTGTAAAACAATTTCTGGTGGAAGTCGTAGATACTCATTAACCTCTAGAGGTACGACCCAGCCACAAGGCTTCATTGCAGGCTTGGGGGCCATGTCGTAGACGGCTACACTATAGCCTTCACTGGCAGCATAGTATGCAAATGCCGCTCCTGCAGGACCAGCCCCGATAACTATAAAGTCATAGCGCGGCATTTTCTAGGCCAACCTCACTTAGCATAGCTTTAACCATAAATACTGGTAGGCGTGTGAGCACAGTACTCGTTTCGCCAAATAATTTATGTGAAAGGGTAACGGCCTCTTCAACTAGTTCACGTAGTTTACGAAGTGCATAGGCGATATCACCTTTACAGTATCTTTTAAAAAGTATATAGCCCTTCGTTTCAGCCACTTCTTCTCCTCTTTCTTCACGTACAGCGTCCACAATATCATCCGCGAACTGATAGGCAACACCAAGTATTTCTCCGTACCTGCCAAGTTCGTCGGCTAGATTATTCTTACCAGCAGCAATTGCACCAAGTTCAGCAGCTAGCCTAAAAAGGGCAGCAGTCTTTAACCTAACAATGGCAACGTACATTTCTGGTGCCATAGACTCTAGTGGAATGAATGCATCAAGAACTTCGCCGCGTGAAACATCTAGCCATGCATTTACGGTTCTGCGTAAAGCCTCCACGCCATAGCTATTGAACACTATACGTTGCGCATAAGGGATGAGTAGGTTAGAGACCATTACAGTTTTTGGTATACCGAACGCTATCCAGGCAGCAGGTTTCCCTCTCCTCACGTAATCATTGTCGATAATATCGTCAAGAGCAAGACTAGCAGCATGAACTAGCTCAATAGCTACAGCAGCATCAAGTGCTTTCTCAGCCTTACCGCCTAAGGCCTCCGCTACCTCAATGACGAGAAAGCCACGTAGCCTCTTACCACCTTCAACAATGTATTTTGCTACATCTACTGCTACTGCCTCAGGTAATTCGACTAGAACGCGTTCTAGCCCCTTATCTATGAGTTCCTTTCTACGTTTCCAAACAGCTACTAAGGCGTCATCATCCAGTAGCAAATTTACTACCCCCCACTAGACTTAGTGCATTACCCAAGCATAATTGTTGCGAATACTTTGCCCCTCTGTGCAACTAGCTAAGCCCTAACCTGATCGGCAAAAAGATTAATGCAATAACTTGGTGGTAAAATAGCTGGAATCACCATCTTGATAGCCTTTAATGTTTCGGAGCAACCATTAAGTTTGATAGCCTCACCATGGGGGCATTAAAGCCGGGTAAGCCTCTCTCAACTAACTTTGATAAGCCGTATAACCTCTTATGTAGATCCTCATACATGTTGCCACTAATTATTACACCAGGTGCCCAGCCAACAACCTCTCCATTCCTATAGATTATACCTGGGTTAGCTAGTACACTATATTCTCCAGTATCGGGGTTGGATGAGTGTGCACCCTGTACTTGATAGGCAACTAGAACAGTACCTTCTAGAAGCTCGTCAGGAGCTAGGTCACCCGGCTCAATAATAACATTAGTGTAGCCTGGGGCCGGTGGTGAAGTATAGCCTGTTCGCACAGCGTTACCAGTAGAGCCTGAGCCAGCACGATGCCCCCAATAATTGTCGTAGACGAAGTTTCTGAGAACTCCTTTCTCTACCAGGATGTTCTTTCGTGTTGCCGTTCCCTCTCCATCAAATCTCCATGTATTAAAACCATTTTTCATAACACCATCATCAATAATAGTTAGTCTTTCATCTAGTACTTGTTCATCGAGTTTATTAAAATAGGGGCTACGTTTACGAACAGCATTGTCCCCTCTAAGAGCATAGCCTATCGTGTAGTGGAATAAGCTAGCTAGAGCTTTAGGCGTAAGCACAACATCCATCCTTTTTGCTTCACTAACCTTGACCGTATTCTTACACTTTAATACCTCCTCAACGGTTTTATCGAGTAAGCGTTCAATACTGGGCATAGTTATCCTGCTATAGTCATAATTGTAGACTACTGGTGTGGTTCTACCACCTACTTCGTAGCTTAAAGCAGTAACAGCAGTAGCTACAGTACCAACATCAACCCTGTAAACGCCACTAGTATTAGTCACTGCCCTCTCTATCCTCAGTATATCAATTCCACCAAAAACTAGTCTAACACCTTTTCCACGAGCATAATCTATCATTTCCTTGGCTTTTTCCACGACCAATTCTGGTCTAGTTGAAGCTAATTGAGGCTCATATATACTCTCGGGTTCAGGATAACTACTACTAGGCTGAGCAAAACCAGCCCAGTATGGGTCCTCCTTAGAGGCACGTGCAATTGAAACAGCATCGGCAGCTGCTCTCTCAAGACTCTCGCGTGCTACGCCACTGGCATATGCGAAACCAACCTTCTTGCCTACAGCGACTCTTATACCTACGCCGATTTCATCAACAGCATCAAGTCCCTCAAGCCTATCCGCTCTTATCTTTGCCGAAAAACCCCTCAGCTTGACCACAAATGCTTCAGCTTCACTAGCACCATAATGCATGGCATATCTTACAGCAAGCACAGCCACCTCTAAAGGATGAATATGTTGCTCCAACGATACTCACCCATTCCTCCTCAATCAAATATCTTGGTAACCATTAGGCTAAGCAATAACTATACAGCTAATAAATGGTCGTCTACTAAGGCAGCCGCGAACTATGTACCAGACGATCATTGGCGTCATCTTAGCTGTGTGAAAACGTTCTTCCAAACGTCTTAGCACGAATTATATTTTATTCTACTCTACAGCATGCGTGTTTCTCCTAGCCTCGGTGGCCGGCGTGGTACGTCATGACCATTGCTCCAGGGACGATTCCGATATACCCGCTACTCCTCATAGGCACATGAAGGCCCCTCAGTGCTACAATGGGTCTTCATTGCTATTGCTCTGACCGCCCATCGTGCCTCAGCGGGGCCTTTCCTCTCTCAATTTGATCTTCAATCCTCCTAGTTATCTCGTTTGCTCTAATACTCAATAATTCTGTGAGCCATTCGTCTAGCTTTTGCTCACCCAATGGTCTCCCGCACTCGTGGTGGGAGTGCTGTGGGAATATATGTTTTTGTGGTAGGCAAAGCTATAGTTCAATAGGCCTCTGTCTTCACAACCAATGAGACAGAGGTACTTAACAATAATACACCTATTACAAATGAGGCCAGACTAGCCTCGGTTTTACCGATGAATAGAAACCAAACGGTTAAAGACATGAAAGCTAAAGCTGCAATCCCGAAGACAAGAGCTAGTACACGTCCTAACCTCAAGGACTTAGCTGACATGGGCATCAGTCACCTCGTGCAATCGTGAAACTAAAGCAATAATAGGTGTTAAGTCTTTAGATCTCACTGCACGTAGCCTCTATAGCCGATGAGGATAAACGCCACCGTCCGAGCTTGCAGCTGCTATGAGAGAAACCCGCGCGGCCGAGGATTAACGAAAACTCAATGGAGGAGCTGAAAAGACTATGTTGCCAGAAGAAGTAGCAGCCCACATACTAGCCGAGACCGTTCATCGACGTGCATCGATGCGCAGTATTGCTATGGAGTTCTTTTCCAGACAGCCTAGCCTTGACTACATGAAGCCTATTGTGCGAGTTTTAACACTTGGTGTTGCCCGTAATTTCCTCCTCCTGGACCACATTCTTTCAAGTCTAGGTTACGGTCCACCAAGTCATTCAAAGAGATGGATGTTGGCTAGGATACTAGCGTATGAAGCGCTAAAGGGTAAAATCAAGAGAAGCCGCCTGGAAAGACTCGCTCCTAAAGCAGATATAGCAATCGAGGATATACTAAGGCTAAAAAACAGCAATCCGCGAGACTATCTAAGGAACCTTGGTGGCTTGGACAAGCTATCAGTACTCTACAGTTTCCCCCGATGGATACTTGAGGAGCTAGCCGAGGCAAAAATAGAAAATCTACCAAAGCTCCTGGAAGCACTAAACAAGGATCCCGTAAGATGGATACGAGTAAAACCTGGTATTGACCACGAACAGTTGAAGAAAAGTCTTGAAAGACAAGGTGTTATAGTAGAGTTTGATAGTGATCTCCCTGATGTCGCTAGAATAGTTGATGGTGCCTCTCGTGCAACAATGACAAATGAATACCATAGAGGCCTCTATGTGATACAAGATAAAGCCTCTAGTCTAGTAGGCTATGTGGCAACCCATGGCATAGATAAGGCCGGCATTAAGCCTATAGGTGCTGATGTAACAGCAGGTGCCTTTATGAAGGCTAGTCATCTTGCATGGCTTGGACTGAGCTATGTTGTTGGTAGTGACGTCAAGTTGCAGCGGTTAAGAGAGGGAAAGCTAACCATAAAAAGACTTCGCCTAGAAGCCTTATCCGAGCTTGTAGTAGCTGATGGTAGAAAACCTCCTCTGCGCAATGCAGATGTAGTAATTGTTGATCCTCCATGTAGCGATATTGGTAGATTGCAATATGAACCAGAAGTTAAGATGTGGCTCACCCGTGGTGATGTAAAGTTCTTTCGTCGTTTACAGTACCAGATTCTGCATTCAGTAGCCGAAGTTGTAGGGCCTAGAACACGGATAATCTATAGCGTTTGTACATTGACTAGAAGTGAAACCTTCTGGGTTGTGCGGAAACTAATTACCAGTGGCATTGGGATTGAACTTGAGGCCGCTGAGCCATTTGTAGGCGAAAGAACACCTCAGACCCCTGGTGCTCAAAGACTTCTACCACATATTCATAAGACACAAGGTTTCTACATTGCTAAACTGGTCAAGCTCTAGGTTTGCAGAGTTATTAGAGCCAGCAATTTGTCTTCCAGTAAACCCTTGCTAGCATAGGAGGGGTAGGGTTGTGACACGAAAACTGTATAGAATGTCTGCATGGGCTATTGTAGACTCTCTTGTAAAAGGAGATGTTGAGCCCGAAGAGTACGTGGCATCGATATATGAAAGGATAAGGAAGATTGAACCTAAAGTGAATGCCTACATAACGCTTCGTAGTGAAGAGGAAGTAGTTGAAGATGTTCGTAAGAGGGTTACTGAAGCACGTAGTGGTAAAAGACTTCCTTTGGCGGGTGTTCTTGTTGCTGTGAAGGATAATATCTCTACAAGTGATATGCCCACAACTTGTGCATCAAGAATGTTATCAAACTATATTCCACCCTATAATGCCACTGTAGTTGATAAATTGATTGAGGCAGGTGCGGTCATAATTGGTAAGACAAACATGGACGAGTTTGCCATGGGTTCTACGGGTGAGACTAGCTACTACGGTCCAACACGTAACCCATGGAGTATAGAACGTGTGCCTGGTGGTAGTAGCAGTGGTACAGCAGCGGCATTAGCAGCAGGTATGGCTACTCTTGGCTTGGGTAGCGACACTGGTGGTAGCATAAGACTACCAGCTGCATGGACGGGCCTAGTTGGCCTTAAGCCAACTTATGGTTTAGTATCGAGGTACGGCCTCATAGCCTACGCGGAGAGCCTCGAGCAAATAGGTCCCATGGCGCGAAGCATAGATGACTTAGCATTACTATTATCGGTCATAGCTGGTTACGATGAAAAGGACTCCACTAGTCTAAATCCCCAACCAGAGCCCACCGTTTACATAGAAGCATTGAAAAGACTTGATGCCAATATACGCGCGGCAATAATGGTGGATCTTGTTGAGCATCCTAGCGTGGATAAGCGCATAGCTAGGCTTGTCTGGAAAGCTGCAGAGACGCTAAGTGAGCATGACATAGTTGTCGGCGAGGTAAGGTTGGGCCGTGAATTAATTGATTACGCCTTACCAGCATACTATATCATAGCACTTGCAGAAGCCTCAAGCAATCTAGCCCGTTATGATGGCGTTCGCTACGGTTATGGTATTGAACCAGATCCATGGGAGAGCTGGAATAGCTTCTACAGTAGAGTTCGTGGAGAGGGTTTTGGGAGGGAAGTACGTAAGAGAATAATGCTTGGAAGCTGGATTCTAAGCGCAGGCTACCGTGACCAATACTATATCCGTGCACTACGTGTACGTCGCCGCATAAGTGATAGCTTAAGCATAGTATTTAAAGAATATGACGTGCTATTAGGTCCATCAGCAATAGAGCCACCACCCCGTCTAGGTGAAGCTATAAGTGACCCGGTTAAGCTCTATCTACTAGACCTTGCAAACGTTATAGCTAATCTTGCTGGTGTCCCCGCACTAGTACAGCCCATAGACAATGTAGACGGTATACCAATTGGTGTTCAATTAATAGGCCCCCCACTCTCCGAGAAAACCCTCATAGCAGTTGCAAAAATAATGCAAGAGACGACAGCCATGAGAGATCTTGTAGCGGAAACTATCTAGTCAATTAAACGGATCAACCTTTACGTCTCGACCGATTCTATTAACAAGCTTCTCAGCTTCTCACGTACATTCTTCAACATATTAACAAACAACACGGGATCCATTACCGTTGTTCCAAGTGCTTCAGCAAAACGGCGTACCCCTTCATCATTAGACACAAGTATGGCATCCAACTCTACAGCCAATAGCACGGCGTCGAGGTCCTCAACACTATCAAGTAATCCTTTACGTGTCGCCTCGCGATACCTTTCACGTAGATCTCGTATCAATGCTCCAATAGTGTCAATGGTATTGCTTGTTTCAGGACTTACCTGGTATGCTTTCCTTACACTATCCTCCGCAACCCTCAACCCCTTCGTGATACGGCGACGAACCTCCTCAACATAGCTTGAAATCACGGCTGCAGGAATCCTAAGATTATGCTTATTAGGGGATTTAACCTTAAGCCATGAGACTAGTTCCCTAAACGTTTCCTCCCGAACACCATTAGCGAGGAGAAATCTTTTCATTTCATCAAGAACAGTGGGTGGCACATAGACTTCTACGCCGAAAGCTATACGAGCCTTAGCAATATAGTCCGTAAGTTTGAGAATAGCCTCATCAAGGCTTGATGCATCTAATGCAGTTCTTATTCTAGGATCTGTTACACCACTAGTGTCTAACACAAAGACTCCTAGTACCTTCCTACGCGTGGCCTCCCTAATGGCCTCCATTAACTATCCCTCAGTCGAGCGGGCTAAGCCCCGTCTCGAGGATCCTCTTAACCTCAATCCACGTATCCTTGGGCTTTGCCATCTTAACCCTAATACCATCCCTAGTCTCTACCTGTGAGGAAACTATAAGATCTATTCCAAGCTGCGACATATAGTCTATGAATTCTTGCAGCTCTTCCTGATTTGTAAATACTAGCTCAAATTCATCAAGCACTGGTTTACCTTTGCTAACCATGTGAACTGTCTCAATCGCTGGCTCCAGTATGGCCAATCCCAGATCAACAGCTCTCGTGTATACCTTGTTTCCTATAACGCCTTCCTCGAAAAGTTTGAAAATCTCCCTCAATACGCGGGAAAAGAGGAAACTTCTTCCCTCCTCGAAGAAAAACCTCATGCCAGTACGTATATCACTAATATTAGTTCTACTAGTTGTATACTTAAGTGGGGGGACACGATATTCTGGGTCCTTAACCACAATGCCTTCACGGCCTTGTTGCTCAAGCCTACTAACAACGCGTCTTATACCCTCGATGTCATCCTTGCTAGTCTCTGCCAGGATAGGCACCCTACGGAGGCCATACTTTTCTACTAATTCATCCCTCATCTTTAGCCTAGATATCCTACCCTTAACGAACACGTCGAAAACAAAATAGTCGAAACGTGGGGCCTCGGGATAATAATATCGCGTATAGGGATTTTCAAGGCCTACAACTTCACCTGCTAGAACTATCTCATCGTATTCACTAAATAGTTCTCTAAGTCTTGCACCATACATGCGTTCAAGACGGGTTGTTGTATAGGGGCAGACCAAGCCCCCCCTAGTAATAGCAACTATTCTACCTCCGACGCTTGTAACGCGCACATTGTATCCGTTCATCTTCTCTTCCACAATAACTCTATCCTTAAACCATCTAGGTATAGCCTTATCCAAGAGGAGCATACGCTTTATGGCTGGATACCCAGGAACAACCACAAAGCCTCCATTATGGATGAAGATAGAGGTACCTTCCTCGAAGCCTGCGAACCCTCTACGAAGCGCATAGTATTTTAGACCCCGAAAACCCATCACACGTAAACCGCCACGCCTTGCAAAGTCAATTATGCGTTCAACACTTGTACCTAAAGCCATCGCAAGTATTTCGGCTTCCGCCTCATCAATTCGTGCCCTCAATTTCCTAAACCCCCAATGTATGGTAAAGCAGGTGTTCCCCTCCTAGTAGTAGTTGTCTGTCACAGAAAGCTCAGAGACCTCATCACTAATTAGGGCGGCCCGTAACTCATTGTAGAACTGGGCTAAGCTAGACACATAGGAAATGCCTAGAATGAGGGTGAAGCCTGGTGCTTGAAGTTGTTAAGCCGCTTGTGGATAGGTTACAGGAACTTCTAGAGAAAAAGATGAATGTATTCTATGGGCAAAGTACGTGCTCCCATGAGTTTATCAAGATACTAGAGGATATTGAAAGTGAGGCAACTAGGCATCTAGAACAGTATGGTTGGCGTAAGCTCGATGAATCATTGTGGCGAACTAGAAGAGAGACTGAAGACCTTGTGCTAGCACTCTACGTAGTAGATAATCTACTTGTAGAATTCGGCATAAAAGGGTATAATCGGTGCGCTCCCCTCGATGAACTTGTACAACGTATTGGTCCACCCAAATTATACATGAGGATGTATGCGCCAGGGATGAAGCTAATAGCCACAATTGAGGCTAATCATAAAAAGGAAGAACATGCGGGTGAGGAAAGACCAAGCTATATATTCTAAAACGCTATGTACCATGATTATTATGTTAGCTCAATCAAGCTAGTCTCGGCTTATTCGGCTTATAGGGCATATGTATCACTCTATAGACTTGTCGGGCCCTAGCTTCGCCCAGAACATTCTCCAATTCCACTATTGAAGCTCTACAAATTGCCTCTATGCTTCCAAACCTCTCTAATAGTTTCTCGGCAAGACGAGGCCCAATGCTAGGAAGGGATTGCACAACATATAGTTGCTGCATCCATAGCTGTTCAAAACGGCGTTTCCGGTGAATGATGACGGGCCTTCTTGATCCATACTGTTCTCTGCAAGCCATGTGATAAAGTAGTTTTGCTGTTTCCAGGACACTACCACTATAGATAACACGTATGCCTAAGTCGATGCTCGCTGCAATTAATGCCATTTTCACCTCCACGACCTTTTCTGTAATTTTTTCTAGCATTGAGAGATCGCCTTCGACTATCAGTACAGGTATTTCATAGTATTCCGCTAATCGTCTTGCCTGATCAAAGAGTCTTCCATCAAAAACGCTTCTTGCAAGATCATCAATAGTTTTCCTTTCAACTACAATACGATCAGATATAACATAATCACCTATGTCCAGCTGCTGATAAAAAATGGCAGCACCTAGTCTTGTAAGTGCTTCAGCAACGCCCTTCCCCTCTTCACGGTAATCGACATAGATGCGTGGTCTACCAGGACAAGAGGCCATGGTATCAATCCCATAGAGCTTGAGAATTCCCAGCCAGATCCACTGGTTTACAAGAAGTTTATTACCTTAGCATCTCCCAATACTCCTTGGAAACACTAGTTTAGCTAAGATTGAGGCACAGAGAAATTGAATGTAATTACTTGGATTTATGCTGTTTTTATGGCACTACTGGTTATGCTGGCAATAATGATTGTTGGTATAAAGTGCCAACTAGATATTGTAGTGAGAGAGATAAATTTTGAAAATATCAATATTAAGATTATGAATGTGAGTTATGAACTTGTTAGCGATAGATTGTTAGTTAACATTAGCCTTTCAATTGTAAGACCTAACCCTTGTTACCGTGTCACAGTTATTGGTATTACTGAAGAGGAAGGACGTATAATTATCAATACTCTAGTTGAACCGCCTAAACCGGGTAGTTTTTGCATACAAGTAATTCCCCCTCCTCAAGAGAAAAGTATTGGGTTTGAGACAGCATTAGTGCCCCCTACTAGCATAAATATAGCTATACGAGTAATCAACAGCAAATCTATCTACGAAGAGACTATAGCCGTTTTTAGGTGTAGATAGGGGAGCTAGTGTAATACGCTAGCTCTAATACTACCCTAGAGGCTTGGCTGAGCAGTGTCTTGGTAAAGGGGGCATTTAGGCTATTAACCAAGAGGCTAGTAGATGTCATAGAGAGGCACGGCTATACTACTCCTACGCCAGTACAGGAAAGGGCAATACCAGTAATACTACGTGGCGCGAATACGCTCATCATCGCACCTACCGGGAGTGGTAAGACAGAGGCTTCTCTCTTCCCTATATTCTCAAAGATTGTCGAGGAAGAACTCCACGGGCTAACAACAATATACGTGACTCCATTACGTAGCCTCAATAGGGACATATTTGATCGCATGGCACGTATCGCCCTCGAAACAGGAATAGAAATGATGGTGCGGCATGGTGATAGCACTGAAGCGGAAAAGAAGAGATTCCTTGAATCACCGCCTCAAGTCATGGTTACAACACCAGAATCCCTCTACTTCCTCTTATCAGTACCACGTTTCCGAAATGCGGTAAAAGGTTTGCGCTTCATAATCGTAGATGAGCTCCATGAGATACTTGATGATAAGCGTGGAGCTGAGCTTGCACTTGCTCTTGAAAGAATCGAGCAGTATAGTAAGAACCGTGTGCAGAGAATAGGGTTGTCAGCGACTATTCGTGATCCTCGTCTTGCAGCAGAGTTCCTGGCCCATGGTCGAATTGTTGAAATAATCGATATGAGTTGGCTTGAGAGAAAAATGAATATAGTTGTTGAGTCGCCCATACCCTCTCATCTCGATGTAAGAGAAGCTAACCGTTTAGGCATAGAGAAACCACATACAATAGCTAGGCTACGTAGGATAGTAGAGCTTCTCGATGCTGTAAAGGGCGGTGTAATAATCTTTACCAATACACGTGATACGGCAGAAATCCTCGGAGCTCTCCTATCTAAACTACTTGGTGAAGACAAAGTCCTAGTACATCACGGCAGTCTTAGTAGAGATGAAAGAATGCGTGCTGAGAAGCTGTTCAAAGAAGGTGTCATAAAGGCTATTGTTGCAACAAGTAGTCTTGAGCTCGGTATAGACATAGGTCATGTAGATCTTGTAATACAGTACATGTCACCACGCCAAGCATTAAAGCTTGTTCAACGTATTGGCCGCTCAAGACATAGACTGGGAGAAAAAAGCCTGGGCGTGATCATAGCGTCAGAGAATGTGTTTGATGTACTCGAGTCAGGTGTGCTAGCTGCACGAGCCATCCGTGGCAACCTTGAACCCCAGGAGCCCTACCCTAAACCCTACGATGCACTAATTCACCAGCTTGTTGGCGCAACATTGGAGAATAACACCTTGAAATTGGATGATTTTTACTGGATAACACAAAGAACGCTCATGTACCGCGATTTAGGGCCGGACGAGTATAACGCTATAATTGATTATGCCAAGACAGTGATGGTGATCCGTTCTAGTGATGGTATTGCTAGGCCTGGTAGAAGGGCAAAAACATACTATTACTCGGTAACAATGATCCCTGATACGGAACACTATCCAGTAATTGAAACTGTTAGTAGGAGGAGAATAGGCACCCTTGACGCAGAATTTGTGGCTTCGCTTGAAGAAGGCTCTGTCTTCGTCCTAGCAGGCAGGGTATGGCAGGTGGTCTCCATAGAGAATGACGCTGTTTATGTGAAACATGTAGAAAGTAGTGAGTTACTGCCGCCTGCGTGGGAAGGTGACATAATACCAGTTGACTGGAGAGCAGCAAGGGAAGTAGGTTCTATTCTTCGTAGGTACGAGAAGTATGGAGCAAGAGTACTTGAAGAATACCCGTTTACACCAGAAGCTAGAAAGTGGCTAAGCGATTTACTTAACAAGCAACTTACCTTGCTAGGTAAACTGCCTCACGATAAACGCGTAGTTATAGAATCATTGGGCGAAACCGTAGTTATATATGCATTTCTAGGGAGTAAAGGCGCTAAAGCACTTGAACTAGCACTAGCAATGGTCGCTAAGCAGGTCAAGGGCTATACACCAAGGACGGCAAGTACACCCTACGCTGTAGTCTTAACTTTTAGTTCACAAACAACGGCTGAACAGGTAGCTGATATGCTGAAACTGCTTTCCCGTCTTCCCCGTCATGAAGTAGAAGAGCTCATTGTAGAAGGTGTGAAAAGAACTAGACTATTTGAATGGAAACTCTATCACGTAGCTCTGCGTATGGCAGCCATCGACAAGAGAGCTAAACCCGATCGCAGGCTGCTTCAGCGGCTCGTTGATAGTATAGTAGGATACGAAGCTCTCAAGGAGATACTACATGATAAGGTTGACCTCTACCCTCTCCAAGACCTCTTGAATAACATAGCCCATGATAGAATTGAACTGTATGCAGTGAACCTTAAACAACCATCACCATTAACAAGCCATGTAGTGGGCGAGGCTCGTTTAGGAGATCGTGTTGCAGAAGCTCTTCCCGCAACAGTACTAGTAGATGTTGTCAGAAGAAGACTCTCTGGTAAAAGGATCAGACTAGCTTGTCTCCGATGTGGTAATGTCTGGGAAACGGTTATAGGAGAATTAGAAGAGAAGCCATCGTGTCCAGATTGTGGGGCCCGCTATATTGCTCCTACAAGACTAGGCGAGAAGGAGTTGAAACAGTTGGTGAAAAAGGTATGGAGCAGACAAAAACTAGACAAAAATGAAAGGAAGTTGTACGACGAGCTTGCAATAGCAGCAGACCTTGTCCTAACCTATGGGAGAAAAGCAATTGAAGCACTGTCCATAACTGGTATTGGACCATCAACAGCAAAACAAGTTCTCCGTAAACTCGTCTTCGGAGAAGAAGCATTTTACAAAGCCCTAGTTGAAGCCGAGCAACGTTACATAAGAACCAGGAAGTATTGGAAGTAGGGAAACGGTTACAGCCCGGAATGGGAGGATCAAAGATGTCTTCACCCAGGCTTACAGGTCTTGTAGATTGTGAGCAATCATGTATGGAAGAGTGTAGTGGTATAGCAGAGTTCGAAACGCACAACCGCTGTGTAGAAGAGTGCATGGTTACATGTATTGCGGTAAAGGAGCGGCCTGCGAAGATCTCAAGAAGAATCCTCGATAGATTCTAAAAGTGCGGATAGCTCATTTTTGTCCACATAGACTATGCGACCGCTAGGATAAACAATAACAACTAGATCGGCGTTATTAGCGATTTCCCTTAGCTTGTTAAGTGAGAGTTTAGCTAGATAGAACTCCTCATCATTAACGTATAGTCTTACCTGTCCATTAACCTTCTCTATATGGACCTCTCCACCAACCATACGCACCACCAGACCAGACACGTATTATCCTTCCCAGGATAGTCATTCTCCACCAAAAATAGTTAGAAGTACAAGCCAGTATCCCAGTACATGATTCAGTGGGATCTTTGCTCCATTCCGAGACTATTAGGAATAAAGGTTCCAAACTCTCTAGGAACATACCTGGGTGTGGATTGGTTTGGGCCACAAGCTAAGCCCACGAATGATATTTGAGCGTGCCCTGCAGGAGGGTAGGAGTAAGCTCCTAGAACATGAGGCATACATGCTACTCGAATACTATGGTTTACCGGTACCGCGATACAGTCTTGCTAGGAGTCTTGAGGAAGCAATTGATGCGGCTAATAGGATCGGATACCCCATTGTATTGAAGATAGTGAGTCCTGATATTGTACATAAAAGTGATGTGGGGGGAGTTGTGGTAGGGATAGAGAATGAACGGGCTGTTGCCGAGGCATATGCAAGAATACTAGAGAATGTGAAAAAGATGGTTCCCGAAGCCAGGATAATGGGTATTTTGGTCCAAGAGATGGTGCCAGAGGGTATAGAGGTCATAATTGGTGGTATACGCGACCCCGTTTTTGGTCCAGTTGTTATGTTCGGACTGGGAGGAGTCTTCGTTGAAGTTCTTCGTGATGTAAGCTTTCGAGTAGCACCCTTAACCGAGGACGATGCGACAGAAATGATACGTGAAGTCAAAGGCTATATGCTTCTCAAGGGCTATCGTGGCCAGCCTCCGAGGGATCTGGAAGCCCTTAAGAAGATAATTATTGGGGTAGCCAGATTGATGGAGGAAAATGAGTGGATAAAAGAGCTTGACCTTAATCCTGTAATGGCCTATCCTGAAGGAGAGGGGGCTAAGATAGCAGACGCGAGGATAATAGTAATAGAATAGGTAGTATGGGATTAAAGATAGACTCTTTAAGCCCTATTGAGTTGGCACAGTTAGTATTATAGCCCCTTTACGATCTTGGTCTTAGAGGAAGGCATAAGCAAGGTGGACACGATGGTCCTTGACGTAATTGAAAAGATCATCTTCGAGTCGGAAAAACTCGGTGCTGACTTTGTTGATATACGAATCGAGAAAAAACGATCACTCTCAATATCTTTGCGTGAGGGTGTACCAGTTGTTTCATCGGGCACAGACTATGGTGCTGCTATAAGGGTTTTCATAAAAGGCTCTATGGGTTTCGCCTACACAGCCTGGATAGATACATCCAATCTTCGTCAAGCACTTGAAAGAGCGTATGCTATGGCTCGCGCTGGTGCTGGTTACGGTGGGAACCCCTCCCCAGTCCAACTGAAGGCCTTAAGAGATAGTCATGTTTGGCAGCAGAAGAAGCCAGTAGAAGATGTGTCGATAGACGTGAAGATGAAGGATATAATGGAGCTTGACAAGCTTGTCTCTGCAGAGTCTAGTGTGAAATCAAGGACAGTAATGTATGTCGAAACAATCGAGTACAAGGCTTATGGTAGCACAGAACAACGCTTCATTGAGGAACAACGAAGCCTTATCCGTGTTGCTGTTAACGTGTTTGGTGTACATGAAGGTATACGTGCATCGGCATATGCAAGTCAAGGCACAACAAAGGGGTATGTGGTCTGGGAGAAAACAAGCCCTGAAGAGCTTGCATCCAAAGTGTTAAACCGGCTTAGAAACCAGTTTAAAGCTAAAACGCCTAAAGCTGGAGTCTTTCCAGTAGTTTTGGGCCCGGAAGCTGTTGGTGTATTTGTCCATGAGGCATTTGGTCATTTGGCTGAGGCTGATCACATAGTTGCTGGTAGTGTTTTAAAAGACAAGAAGGGTGCCAAGGTAGCCTCAGAGCTGGTAACAATAGTTGATGATCCAACTGTGGATGATGGTTTTGGGA
Source organism: Pyrodictiaceae archaeon (assembly GCA_027046105.1). The sequence continues at coordinate 7,989 of JALTZQ010000028.1, read as the reverse complement.
CCTACAAGTACGATGATGAAGGCGTTAAAGCTGCAAAGGTAGTTATAGTTGAGAATGGTATTCATAAGCAGGTTATGACAGACCGTGTCCATGCAAGTCTTCTTGATGCTGAACCTACGGGTAATGCACGTGCCGAGTCCTATAGGGTAACCCCATTGGTGCGTATGCGTAACACTGTGCTTCAGCCAGGTAACATGAAGGTTGAAGAGGTGTTTGAGGGTATAAAGTACGGATACTACATCGTAGCTGCTATGGGTGGGCAAACAAATCTTGACGGGAGCTTCCAAGTTGGTGTACAGGAAGCCTACGAGATAGTGAATGGCGAAATAGGTTCACCTGTAAGAAACATGAGTATTTCGGGTAATACCATAGAAACCTTGTTAAACATAGATGCAGTAGCAGATGATGCTAAGATATACTATGGAACTTGTGGTAAGGGGCAACTGGTACCAGTATCGCTCGGAGGCCCGCATGTGAGAGTTCGTAAGATAACTGTTGGTGGCAGAGAGTAATCGGGGCATCGACAAGAGGCCGGTCTGGGCCTTGCCAGCACTTGACGCTTTCTTTAACCCTCGTGGAGTAGCTGTTGTAGGAGCTAGTGCTAAACCAAATACACCAGGTTATATCATTATTGAACAGCTACGCAAAAGATACAAAGGTAGAATATATCCTGTCAATCCCAAGTATAGAGAAGTGCTTGGATTAAAGTCGTACCCTAGTGTTCTTGAGGTTCCAGATCCTCTGGATCTCGCAGTAATAGTGACCCCAGCACCGACAGTACCTGGGATAATGGAGGATGCGGGTAAGAGAGGAGTACGAGCAGCTATTGTTGTAAGTGGTGGTTTTGCGGAGATAGGTGGTGAGGGCGTACGGCTCCAGGAGGAGCTTCGTAAGGTGTCAAGAAAGTATGGTATACGAGTTATCGGTCCCAACTGCATAGGCGTTCTTGATACAAAGACGGGCATTGACACATTCTTTTTACCTGAAGAAAAACTTCCAAGACCTAAACCAGGCCACATAGCCATTGCCAGTCAAAGCGGCGCTCTTCTTTCAATGTGGCTCGAGTGGCTTGCTGGAGAGAATATTGGTGTTTCAAAGGCAGTTAGCTATGGCAATAAGGTTGATGTAGATGAGGCTGATATTATAGAGTACTTGGCCGACGACCCTGATACAAGGTTGATATTGCTCTACATCGAGGGTTTTGCTCCAAATCGTGCAAAGGTATTCCGTAGAGCCGTTTCCAAAGCGCTTGTGAAGGGTAAACCGATAGTAGTTCTTAAAGGCGGTAAAACCGAGAGGGGCTCAGTTGCTGCAGCAAGCCATACAGCATCTCTAGCCTCAAACTATGCATTATATGCTAGTTTTTTCCGGCAGGTAGGTGTTGTGGAAGTCGATGATATGCAGGAATTGTTTGATGTTGCCAAGGCATATATCATGGTAGGGCCAGCCCGTAATAGGAGAATAGCCATAGTAACAAATGCTGGTGGCGAAGGAGTCCTAGCAACAGACTATGTGGTAAAGCTCGGCTTAGAAGTCCCCTACCTATCTGACAACACCATTCGTAGGCTTAGTGCAAGGCTTAAACCACCAGCAGTTGTTGGTAATCCAGTTGATTTGACTGCTGGAACGTCAGACGAGGAGTACTTGTTCGTGCTAGAGACACTCCTTGAAGAAGAAGAGTTAGGGGCTATTATGGTGATAGCGCCTCCTCACCCACCAGGTATGAAAGGTGTTGTGGCAGAGTATGTTGCAAAAATTTACCGGAAGTATGGTGTGCCAATAGTTGCAGTAGTTACTGGTGGTAGGCTTGCAGAGGACTTGGCTAAGAAATTTGAGGATTACGGCATACCAGCATATCCTACGCCGGAGAGGGCAGCAAAAGCCCTTGCAGGCATAGTTAGAATAGGCGAAGTATTATCTAGGAAGCATTGACAGAGATCGAGTAGAACACCTATAGTCTGGAAGTGATAGTATTTGCCAAAGAAACCTATAGTAAGGCTTAGGGGCGTAGAAAAAGTATACGTGACGGGGGAGGTAACAACACACGCCTTAAGGGGAGTTGATCTTGAAGTCTATCCCGGAGACTATATCGCGATAATGGGTCCCTCGGGAAGTGGCAAAACAACACTGCTAAACATGCTCGGTCTGCTAGACAAGCCAACACGTGGCGAGATCTACATTAAGGATTTACCAGTTTCAAGTCTCAGTGATAGGCAACTAGCCTATGTACGTAACCGCGTCATAGGCTTTGTTTTTCAGCAATTCAACTTGATAAACCGGTTAACGGTGCTCGAAAACATTGAGTTACCACTCATAGTGCGGCGCATACCACGGCATGTAAGGAGAGAACTCGCTACAAAGGCACTACTGAAG
>JALTZQ010000028.1:0-5606 GCA_027046105.1 Pyrodictiaceae archaeon | reverse complement strand
ACTGAAGGTTGGTGGAGAACTCTCATGGCTATCAAAGAAACCCTTACAACTAAGTGGCGGTCAACAACAACGCGTAGCCATTGCGAGGGCTATAGTTGGTGAACCCGAACTGCTATTAGCTGATGAACCAACAGGTAATCTTGATCGTAAATCAGCTAAGACCGTTATTTCTACATTCCTAGAACTAAATAGGCAAGGCCAAGCAATAGTAATGGTTACACACGATCCCGAAGTAGCTAATTGTGCATCAACAATCCTTATTATAAGGGATGGCCGAATTGTGTCGGCAGAGGAACCGGATCCAAGTAAGTGCATAGTAAACCTTGTTTAACCAGGCTATAAACAAATTACAGCAAGGATTTATCAACAGTCGATTCTTGATAAATCCCCGGGATACATAATGCGTCTTGGCAATCTAAGCTGGCTCCTTGTTAGCCTTGCACTATTGTTTGCTACTCTTGCTACACAAGCTATTGCAGAGCAGGTGGTTCTCGAATCCTATTGGGCGCGTTCTGCAAGTGGAGGCCCCATCTATCCCGGGAGTACAGCTGCTACATTGACAGTAAATGCAAGATATCATGGTACTAAGGTGTTGCCTTCACTCACAGCATGTGTTGAGCCTCCACCAGAACTACAGTTTAGGAATAAATGTGATGTTGCCGTTAACCTAGATCCAGGTGATGTAGCCGAGTTCAACTTTGTCTTTGATGTGAAAAGGGATGCGCAGCCAGGCCCCTATGAGCTCGTAGTATCATTCAATACTGGAGAATCAGTAATCAATTATACAATCGTAGTGGATGTTGAGCCTTATCCTAAACCTAACCTCATAGTTGTTGATTCGTGGCTTGAACCCTACGATTACACGCCGGCAGGTTCAGCGAGAATAGTAGTTATTGTTGAAAATCTTGGCGATGTCGATGTCGTTGAAGGTTATGGTGAAGCTACATTTCCTAAAGGCTTTTTACCGTTAAAGCTAAAATTTAATGTTGGAGGTATAGCTTCTGGCGATCGCGGCAAAATAGTACTTGATAGTGTTACAATAACCCTACCGCCAGGCATATACGCTATAAGCCTTGATCTTAGATTAAAGATGAGAACAAGTGATGGTGTAAACTTTTGGGCTGAGACAGCACTTGAAGCATATGTAGCCCTCAATGCATCGCCATCAGACACTTTACGTATAGTGAATAGTTACTGGCTTTATGGCGGCTATGAGAACTCAACCTCCTCAGTGCTAAGACTCATACTAGCAAACTATGGGCATTGTGTAGTGGAGCGGCTACTAATACTTATTGATCCCAAAGATTCACCTCTAATCCCTCATACACCGCTTTTAGTTACGGAAACTATTGCGCCTATGGAATTAAGCTCGATAGATCTCGAGGTAGATATTGATGGTAGTGCTGGTAACTATAGTGTGTCATTGTCCATAATTGCGCAGCAAAATTGTGGTGGGCTTAGAACAATAAGTCGTACAGAATCAGTGATAATGGTAGAGGTAAAGAGCGCTAATGTAGTCGTAGAATTGGTTGATGCAGGACTAACAAGAGGTTATGGTTTATCAGAAGCAGAATCCACAAGTATATATATTATTTTAAGAAATCGTGCACCACAAACACTTATACATGTCTCTGCTGAACTACTATTACTAAACGCTATAAGTGGTGATGGTGATAACAAAGTCTACGCTGAAGTGCAACGTGCAACAGCATATGGCTCAACAACATCATTAATCTTTAATGGTATAAGGACGTCCGTAACCAGTATTGAAGCGGTGCTCAAAGCAATACTGGTATACGACGACAATGGTGTTAGATACCTTGTTTTAGTCGAGAAGAAGCTTGTTATTAAGTGGAAGCCTCTAAAACCCCTATTCCTGGCTGAAGTTTACTCAGAATACAATGGGCAACCGGCTCCTCTCTTACCAGGTCAGAAAGGTGTCGAGCTAGTAATCACTCTAGTAAACACACTTCCAGATCCTATATCGTCGCTTCATGCTATAAACTATAGTTTTCCAGAAGGTATAAGGGTGTGGAGGATAGCTGGTTCTTGTCTCGCTGGAGTAGCAGCCGGCTCCTCATGCTCCATTAGACTCTGGCTTGAAATAAACGATGATGTTGCTCCTGGGGATTATAATGTTACGTTAAGGTTAACAGGGTTCACTAGTGGTGACGTATGGAAATTCTTGGATACACTAATGTTCAAGATTAGTATCGCACCAGTTAAAGACTACGCACCAATACTACGTGTAATAGGTGTCTTCTGGGGCTCACCCACCTCACCCGAAATAGCTTACACTGGTAATCCACGTCAACCACTCACGGTACAAATATTGAATGTTGGTCGGGAAACAGCAAGTGCAGTAACAGTATCATTAATATCTGATTGGGCTAGCGTATTAAACAGAGTAGGTTACTGTGGCTCAATTCCATCTGGAGGTTTATGCCAACAAGTATTTTACTTGAATCTGGCCAATACAGATCCAGATACATATATCATCAACATAATAGTGAATTATACATACACTGGCTATGGTGTACATGTCTCATTCACCGAGAAGAAAATAGTTGAGGTTTCGGTCGAGAAGCTTAGTGGCCAAGGAGTTCACGTTGTTGATGTCAACTGGATGGCCAAGACATACCCTGGCTCAAAGGGTGCAACGATGATAGTTAACTTGGCTAACCTTAACCCACAACCATTAGCAGCCATTGAAGCATGGCTAGAACCACCACTAGGCTTCAATGCCTCAGCGACGCGGTCTCTCTACGCATTCATAGAAGGACCTATACAGCCATTTGCAGTGGCTACAATAAGTTTCCAAGTTGATGTAAGCCCTACTCTAAGACCAGGTAATTACACATTTACAATCCACATACGATACTGGGTAGTGCAGGGTGGTGTCTATAGCGAAAAGGTAGAGGAGGAGAAATTTGGGCTGCTAATCGAGGATCCTAGAACAGCTGTTGAGCCTATAACAGTCATATGGCAGGGCCCTTCGCCTGGTCCAGGACAAAGGTCGGCTAGGCTAATCTTAGTATTCCGTATACTTGACGAAACAATCTCATCACCAGTTCTTCACCTACGTCTGCCACCAGGACTCATTTATGCTGAGACTAATGAGCGAATAGCCAAGCTTACTCCCTACTTCCCAGAAGCTAGGTTTCCTGAGGATTTAGAGTCTGTCTTGCGCATGGTTGAAATGAGTAGTCAACAACAAACAAGGTTCCTTGTCTACATAGCTCCAGTGATTGTGGAAAGAAATGCTGCTATCGGGGAACATAGTGTAGAGGCAACAATAGACTTCATTGATGCATGGGGTTCAAGGCATAACGCAACGTACATGCTTAGTGTGAAGGTGTTGGGTGAACCTCAGCCAGTGATAGTGGAGTCACTACCAGTAGCGAGGCTTGCTAATGGTACTGCACTACTTAAGCTCTTAATAACTAATAATGGTTCAGCTCCACTATACAATCTCTATGCAATCCTAATACCTGAAACACCAATAGCGTACCCTACAGATCCAATAGCCTATATTAGTCATGTAAAACCAGGCGAGACAGTACCCATAGACTATGTGTTAGTCTTTAACCCCTACGGCTATATGGGGTATACGGGCTATACCTTCGCAGCTCGACTGGCCATCTTGTACCAAGACCCGAAAGGTTACAACTACATGTTGAACACTAGTATAGCAGCCATATTAGCTCCTCCACTAAAACTAGAGGTACACAGCCTAAAAGCAGAGTATGAAAATGGAACTCTACGAGTCAGTATGATCCTCGTCAATCTTGGTGTAGAAAGTGTTGAGAGAGTAGTTATACGTCTTATTGATGCAAGTGGTGAAATAGCGTCAAGCCTCATAGGTGATATAGAGCCTTCATCGGAAGTACCTGTGCGGATCGAGGCATTTGTACCTAGAAAACCCGGCAATGTAATAGTAGCTATCGACTATTTTGACAAATACAACAACAAGTATAGTAGTAAGTATATTGTGGGTGTTACTGAGATCACACCCCCGTCCACCAAAACATATAGTGCTTGGCAAGGTCTCGAAGCGCTAGCCATACCGTTCACGGCACTAGTAGTCGGCGTGGTATCTGGCCTCGTTTTCTGGAGACGCAGGATTCGCAGAGCACCGCCAAGCACCCTATAAACACCCAAGCTGTTCTCGGGAAGGATAGGAGCCAACGATAGAAAACGTAACAGTTCTTGTGGGGGCGGTGTAAGAGTGACGGACAAGGCTGTGATAAGCATAAGTTCAAGGAAAATCTTTGAAATATCACATTCGATGCTTGAAACACTCGCATTACAACATGGCGCCATTGATCCCGATAGCGGTCATATAGTGTGTCATCACTATAGACTTGGTGTCGCACTTGCAACGGTAGGTAATAAAGCCGTCCCGCTCTTCACGATAGAAGGCTGTATCTTTATCACGGCTGGCCGCGATAACGTGGAGGAATTACTGCACAGCACCAGCGTGGTCGAGGTAGATACTATAAGTCTAAGAGGTGGAGGAATCGAGGTAGGTGATGTAAAACTTGATGGATACTGGGCTTTACTAGCTCTCTCCTTTGCACGTGAAAACGGTGACAAGCTTCGCCTATTCAAACTAGAAATAGAACTTGATGGTAGACGTGAGAAGGCTGTAGGTTTCCTCATTGAGTCAAAGGAAGCGCAGCCAGTAATGCTCATAGTGCCGCGGAGCTGTCGTGAGGAGAAACAGCAAGTACGTACACACATGTAGGCAACATTCTATGCGAATAAGCGGGTTAGTAGCAGTTATCGCACCCACATAGCGCCCTTAGAGATTCCTCCTCGACAGGGTGAAGACGAGGAGCTGTGACAATGAGGCTATGGGGTGGTGGAGGCCAATTAGTGCCAAGGAGTTGGGAGGGTTTTCCGGCTCTACAATTCTCGTCAGGTAAACCTGCTCTAGCCACACCAATTATTATTGTGTCCTTGATTTCGTCGTAGTGTTCCTCACGGGCTAAGTCGAGAAGTATACTTATTGCTTCCGGTATAGTCATGGCCTTTCCTTCGTCGAGCTTCAAGTCCAGGAGGACTAGTGTGTGTAAATTACGCTTACGATTCTCGCGTATGACCTCTATGACTGAATAGGGTTTAAATTCCTCGGGATAGACTAGAGTTACAGTCTTCCCAAACCGGTATAACTGCAGACCAGTAGCTCCGATTGTCGCATACACACCAGAAACGCCATGGACTACTTCAACGCGAATACCGGCTGTAATGGCTGCAAGACGTAGAGTTATATGTGTAGTCGCCATAAAGGGGTCGCCGGGTACTAGTACAACTACATCATGGTTTCGTGCCTCACTGATTATCCTCTTTTGGTTCTCCTCAAGCAAGTGTCGGTCAGCAGAAACGATCTTGCACCGGGGGTTTATCCTTCTCACTAACTCCTCGTCTATACCCGGCGCTATGCTGGTGTATGTGTCAATGTACACTATATCGGCTCTGCCGATAACCTGAAGTGCTTTAAGGGTGAGATATTCAGACGAGAGGCCTGCACCAACAATATAGAGTACCATGGTATACTTCACCTCCTTCTCTTTTCCGTATTATTTCGGCCGGATTTTTACTAA
>JALTZQ010000027.1 GCA_027046105.1 Pyrodictiaceae archaeon | reverse complement strand
AGGTTGATAAGATCAGCGGTGATAAGGCTCAAAGAGGAGCCCTACATCGAGGCTGCACTAGCAGTAGGAGCGTCCCATACAAGGGTAATGTTCCGCCATATACTGCCAAACGTTACTCCACTGATAATAGTTGAGGTGATAACAGTTACAGCTATAGCAATGCTTACCGAAGCATCACTAGCCTTTCTAGGCCTTGGCGACCCCACGGCGAAGAGTTGGGGAATGATAATCCACTATGCTATGGAGCGTAATGCCCTCTTCCTAGGGCTATGGTGGTGGTTCATCCCACCAGGCCTAATGATATCTATAGCAGTACTATCGGTTATGTTGATAGGACTAGGGCTTGAAGAATACCTTAACCCAAGGCTAAGACGAGGCCCAAGGATCTAGGCAGTAGCTACTATCTTAACAACCATGCCATTCTCAAGCTCATAGTCTTCTCCAAGCCTCCTCTTACTCCTTGCATCAATGGCGTATAGGAAGGTTTTACCTAGATCAGTATGAACCATGTAGGCTAACTGTCTAGCAGTAGTACCACGTGGTACAAGGTATGCATCAGGTAGTACACGGCCCTTGCCATCAGTGTAGTGTGTTGGGTCTTCAACGGGGTAAACGACTATCATGCCAAGCAGCTCTAGGAAGGTCTTATTAATAGCCTCTTGTACCCCAGTAGAACCCCACTTACGTAGAACCCTCTCCTCAATATACTCTAGTGCTCGTAGTTGCTGTTTTGTTAGCCTTCCTTCATTGATAACCTCAAACCTGTTGTCGCCAGGAAGATACCTTATTAGCCCAGCCCTAGCTGCACGACGAAGCGCCAATTCAGCCATAGCACTAGTAGGTACGATGATATAGTCCTTTAGCTCCCTCTTCATCCTCTTTATGTTCTCTTCTGCAGCAGGTAGGTCAGCCTTATTAGCAGCAACTAGTATTGGCTTTGTCTTCCTAAGCTCAGAAACAAATAAGCGTAGATCATCTAGAGTCCACGACTTAAGACTCTTCTCTAATAGCCCTGCTCTACGTAAAGCAGTTTCAACCATAGGTTTACCGACATTTAGCCCACTAAGCCTCTGCGTAAGCGCGTCAACCACGTCCATACCAGAGACAAGCGTCTTTAAAACGAATCGATCCCAGTCCCTCCGAAGAATACCATAGAGCCATTCATCGAGCTCACGCTCAAGCCAACGAACCTCCTCTACAGGATCATAGCTCCCTGGTGGAACAGGGTTTCCATCCTCATCAGTAGAACCCGCTGCGTCAACAACAAGTATCAATGCATCAGCTTGCCGCAGCTCATCCAAAAACCTATTGCCAAGGCCACGGCCACGATGCGCTCCAGGTATAAGACCAGGCACATCCATTAACTGGACAGGTATAAACCTCCACCCTTCAACACAAACACTGTTAACAGGATCACACTTCTCTAAACCAAGCTCAACATGAACACACCTTACACGCACATAGCCAACACCAACACTAGCCTTCACAGTCACAAACGGCCTATTATCTATCTCGACTGTCGCAAGAGTAGCCGCCGCAAAGAAAGTAGACTTACCAACATTAGCCTTACCCACTACACCAGCCATCCTCTGAGGCGGAGGCAAACCCACATACCCAGGGGACTTATTCAGTGTATGAAGCTGCATTTTAGTATGTAATATTTTCTGGATGCCCTTAACTCTCAGTAGGATAAAAAGGCATGTAAACAACTTCAATTCGTGTGAGCAGGTGTAGTAGGATAGAATTAAACTCCTCCACATGATTCCTATGGCAAAAAACTTACTAGCTGACCTCTAACTGAAATGGATTGGGTCTAGCTGCCTTCGGACGCGCGACTACAACGACATACTCGTCTAACGGCCTTCCCTCCGCATATGCTATTGCGGCATTAACTACGTGCTCAAACATCTTCCTAAGTGTAGTATGGACGAAAACTGCAATATGTGGCGTAACTATAACGTTCTCTCTCTTCAGTAGTGGATGATTAGGAGGTAGAGGTTCTTCTTCGAAAACATCAAGAGCTGCCATGCTCACAATACCTTCGTCGAGCGCCCATAGTAAGGCCTTGGTGTCGATTATTGCCCCACGAGCTGTGTTAACGAGTATAAGGCCTCGCTTGGCCTTGCTAAGCACATTGCGATTTATCATATGATAGGTCTCTTGCGTTAATGGTGCATGTATGGTTAATATATCGACTTGTGAAATAAGTTCCTCGATACTACTAGCTAGTTTAACACCTAAGCGCTTCGCAAGCTCTGGTTTAACATAGGGATCATAGGCTAGCACTTTAGCACCAAAACCTTTAACAAGTATTTCGGCAACTCTTGATCCTATATTGCCTAGACCCACTATGCCTATTGTCAACTCGGAAAGATTAGCTGGCCCCGTAAGCTTCTCAAGCACATACTCATCGTAAACACCAGGTTTAACTCTGCCTTCCCTAAGGTCACGATCAGCTAAAGTAAGCCTCCTGAGTGCTGCAAGCATTAATGCTAAAGTATGTTCAGCTACGGCTTCACGCTCAATGTAGTTGGGTAGCCTAGCTACAATGACACCTTCTCTTTCAGCAGCATGAATATCAATGTTATCGTATCCTATACCATAACGTAGTATAAGAACTACATCCTTATTATGTTTGAGGAACTCTGCACCAAAGTATGGGGTATGAGCAACAATAAGAACATGGTATCCTTTTAGTGCACGAGCAAGGACTATTTGGTCATTCAAACCATCTATATCAACAAAGTCAACATCATAGTATTGTTTAAGTCTCATAAGATGTTCTTCAATAATCCTGTATTGTTTAAAATAAGGATAATTTACTATTGCAAGCTTGACGCGAGCCATGAATATTCCCCAAGTTCACGAATAGGTATAGTAGGAAAAAATGATCTTAACGTGTTTAATGATCCCACTGCACTATATCGCAAGGGGCACGAAGACTCGTATCAACTGTATTACACCGTAAACGAAGTATATGATGCTACCAATTACGGCAAGCACGACTATCACGGGATGGGGCCTATAGGTCTTTGGAAGATATCTTAGATTCGCTATGAGTAGTGCAATACCCCAAAGTCCTAGAGCAAATAGGTGAGTGGCTGCTGCTGCGAAAGCAGCTAAGAGTGGCAGACTGGCACCTGTTGCATAAAATATCGTACCTATAATCGCAATGTAGGCCCATAGGTAGAGTCTTACCTTGTTAAGACTTAGTGTTGAGAATCTGTCGGGCCATGTACTTCTAAGCATATCGTATATGGTCCATGCGTAAACCTCCCACATGCCATAGAAAGTACCCCATAGTGCAAAGAAAGCGCCTATCCACCAAAGCACGCCTGCCCACGGGCCTATAGTCTCAGTTAGCCAGGCTGCTTGGACCTCAACCATTTTCAGTCCTGTAGGTGCTAAATGTCTTGGTCTTAATACCTCAACAGACAGTATAACAGCGGGAATGGTGACTATGAATACCATGAGGTAGGAGAATCCAACGTCAAAAGCTGCAGGCTTTAGCCATCCTTTTAGCTTCTCGGCCTCATCGCCAGACTCGGGTAGTTCAACTTTTCTTCGTCCGAGTTTTGTATAGATCTTCATGAATCGGTTAACGAAACTAGTTAGACCCCATCGTTTCTCGTAAAGCATTGCATTATAACCAACGTAATCCTGTATTCCGCCTCCAAGGGCTCCTAGAGCTGTACCAAGTATTAGGAATGGACCAAGCTTGTATATGTCCGGGGCAACCTCCTTTATCCAAGGTTCAAACTCGGGTAATCGTGGCACAAAGAGATTACTAAGGAAGGCACCCCAATCAGGTCTAGTGCCAATGAGCACAGCGATCCAGAACGCAATAAACATAGCCCATAGAATAGTTTGCATGAGCTTCTCAAGCACACTATATGCTTTACCAAGCTTAGCAGAGAGAGCTAGAATTACTATGGTAATGGCTACAATTGGGATCCAAAATGCATGCAGACTCACAGGTCTTCCAAGCGCTGTCCACGGCACTTGGGCAGCTAGTGAACTAAGTATTGTAAACCACAATGGCATGACGGATAAAATTGAGATAAGCATTAAGATGTTAAACCATGAGCCAATTATACGCCTTGTTGCACTCATCGCGGTCTCTCCTGTAAGCACATACCATCTATTGGCAAGCCATTGTATAACACCCTTGACCCAGATACCGTAGAGGAAGGCCCATGTCATGGCATAACCGAAGGCTACAGCAGCTCTTGGTGTCCATACGAGTTCTCCACTACCCAGTGTCACAGATGCTATTATGGCTCCAGGACCAAATACTGTCACTAACCAGCTTAGAGTTGCGCGTGGCGGCCGAGGAATTTGCTTTAAGGTTTCACTTAGTGTTTTACTCAATTCCTCAGCCATAACCACACCTCGTGCTCTGATATATATTCTAGTGGGATGATAGGGGGATAAAACACATAATGATACCATCATCATAAATATTATTGTATCATGATTATGGGTCTATATGCAATACAAATATTATTGTTCTAGTTTAACAAGATTATCCTGGTGTAAATCTTTGGAGCCTTTTGTTTCAGGTATTGTAGTTGCTACAGTTACGCCATTTGGTAAAAGTGGAGAGATTGACCTTGAGGCTGTTAAGTGGCTTGTAAAGGCGCTTGAGGATAGTGGTATTAATGGGCTTTATGTTGCTGGCACAGTTGGGGAGTCACTATATCTAAGAATGGAGGAGCGGTTAAAACTTTATGAAGCTGTACTTGACGCGCGTAAGAACGTTAAGGTAATCGCGAGTGTAGCTGCAGCAACTATCGATGAGGCACTAGAGAATGCGAAGAAATTACGTGACGTTGATGTAGATGCCGTTTTCACGACTCCACCGCTCTATTACAAGCCTACTAAACAAGCCCTCTTCGATTTCTTCGCGCGCATAGCTGATGCATCCAATAAGCCATTGGTTGTATACACCATTTCTAGCCATGTGGGTTATGCGGTACCTATAGACGTGATTTACCAGCTAGCGGTGGAACATAGCGGTGTAGTAGGCGTGAAGATTACCGAACCTGATCTACACTACCTATATAAAACCGTTCATCTCGTTAAATCGGTGAGACGTGATTTTGCAGTTCTAACTGGCTACGGGGAGTATATGCTAAGTGCTCTAGCAACGGGTGCTGATGGAGCTGTTGATGCAATAGCTAATCTAGTACCTAAGCTCTTAGCAGGGATTTACCTTGCCTGGACGCAGGGAAGGTACGAGGATGCTATTAAAATGCACCGTATGATCGTCGAGCTAGCAACACGATTTGCTTCCTCACCCTCACTAACTAAGCTAATAAAAGCTTTGTTAAGCGCACTAGGGGCGCCCGTAAAGCTTTACACACGGATACCCGAACAGCATCTTCCAAGTGATTTAATCGATAGTCTACGCACGCTTCTCTGCACCATATATAGTAACTATCTAGTAGTCTCGAAGGGCTGTGCTAGAACTTAAGGAGCCAAATCCCCGAGAATCTAACCACAGTCATTATCAAAGGCAATATACATTTTTATCACATCCAATGTGGTAAGGGAGGGTAATAGCAGTTTACATAGAGGCAATAGTGACACATACCATTGTCAACGATCAAGTAAGTAGTGTGAGTATAACCTAGGGGTAGAATCTCTGTAGTGCTTTGTGTGAGGCTGCTATCGGTTCTGATGGCCGCAGACTTATTAGCCGTCCTACAAGCAATAGTGGATAGGGGCCGCCGTAGCTCAGCCTGGTCGGAGCGCCGCCCTGGTAAGGCGGAGCAGGTTCTTGACCTGTTATATCGCGCAAGGCTCATGGTCGAGCCAGCGTCATCGGGCCTGCCTGTTATATCGCTCCATAGCGGTCTCCTGGCTTCTTTCAGGCGGTGGCTGGTAGAGAAGGAGCGGGTCGAGGAGCGCACCGCGAACGACTACGTCTCCGCGCTGGAGAGGCTAGGATACCTGGACGAGGAGAAGGCTATCGAGGCCCTGGGCAACGACAAGGCCTACAAGGCGGCCAGGAAGCTGGTGCGCTTCCTCTACGAGACGGGCCGGATAAGCAAGGACGCCATGGAGCGCTATCTCTCGCTGTTGAAGCGCAGAACGGAGAGCAAGGTGTCGGAGCGCGTCGAGGTAGACTGGGCGGAGCTTGTGTCCGTTCCAGTACTTTCAACTCTATTGTTTTAGATTCATGCCACATCCCCCACCCTTTGTGGGTCTTGTTGACCACAGGG
>JALTZQ010000026.1 GCA_027046105.1 Pyrodictiaceae archaeon | reverse complement strand
AATAGTTATCTATCATCCCTAAGAAACTTGTTTCCAGTCTATGGCTCCTATTAGAAACATAGTTTATATTTCCTGGGTCTTCGAAGCCCGAGATCCTGGATTCAAATCCCAACAAACCGATACATAGGGATTAACATTTTACGACTACATCTACGGATTATGAGGGAGCAAGCTATATTAATATTAAAAAGGTGTAATACTGTACACTGAAAGTAGTTAATGTTAAGGAGCTTAGATGTATTGAGAGGTTAAAAGAGCTCCTCTAGAAGTCTTGTTTGAATTGTTACCCCTTGTAATAGGAGGAGGATTGTTTATGGGAATGTCTATTTTGGGTTATGGTATGGGCGATGCTGCTTGGCTAACTACTAGTAGCATATAGCATGAATAATTATGTGGGTTCTAGGGATATGTTGCTATGCCGTGTTTTGTTGCAATTCTAGATAACTTCTCATCGAATGTGGCTAGACCTCCTCTTGTAGATTTAGCTGTTGTATGTAGAGGGCATCGTATACTGTATATCCTCTTCTAGTGCGAGTTTGAAGGCTTCTTCTGCTACCTCTCTTGAAGAATATACTCTTAACGTTGTCCATATCTTTAAGAGGTCTCTTACACTATCGACTGCCTCGTCTCGATCAAGATCGAGATCGCCTATTCTTAAACTATGCTTCCATATAGCGTTCAAAGCCTCAGGAAGTGCTAAATCTATTGTCACTAGAGCTTCTCCACTCTTAGCCCACGAGTGTGCCAGATCGCGTGCCCTATCTGAACCCTTTTCTTCAAGTACAAGCTTTACTAGGAAGGATGCATCCAATACTAATTGTCGTAGTGCTCCTCCCTCATCTCTCTAATGAGCTTCACCGAGTCCACTCTTGTTCTACGATTTTTCGCTTTCTTCTCAATGTTATCCAGTATCTCCAGAAACTCGAGGATTCTAACACGCTCCTCAAGAAATCTTCTAACCTCTTTACTCCAATCAACACGGTATTTTTTCATCTTCTCCTTAAGCTCCTTTGGCACCCTAACCGATACGACGTCAGACACCATGTATACACCATGTAAAACTAAGTGTATACATAGGTTTATATGCTGCGGTCGAAAGCAATCACCAAGTATAATAGTATTTATCCTTCCAAAGACCTATCCACAAACTTCACCTACAAAAGGTTCTGAAAAATATGTATTCCCGCCGGGTACCAGGAATATAACGGCTTGTTCAGCTTCTTCAACCACATATGCGTCCGTAACCTTTCATCACCGTGAAGCCCGGTAGTGCCTATACTAGCTTTTTAGGTAACTTGGAAAATTCGGGTACTGATTTTAGCGCTTTTCTTGCGTCCTTAGTCTCTTGTCACTTCTCCTTTAGGTTGTGGCTATATCCAACCATATTGTTGTAGGTGGTTTTATGCCCTTTCTTCGTGCAATTAGCGCTATAAGGGCTAGAAGCACTATTACGGCGATGTATGGTAGGCTATTGGCTATGACGAGTGGTAGTCCCTGGGCTGCCAGCAATGGTTCTATGACGAAGAGTAAGCCGACAATATACGTTGATACTAGTAGTCCAAGGGGGTTCCAGTACCCGAGTATGACCATGCCTATTGCTATCCAGCCTAGGCCACGGGTTATCCCTGAAAACCACTTACCATAGTACATTCCTGTGACAAGATATGCACCGGCCATGCCCGCTAATAAGCCGGCAATTAGCGCGGTAAAGTAACGATACATTTCTATGCGTGCGCCGAGGGCACGTGCTGCTTCTGGGTTTTCACCTATACTACGTAACTCGTAGCCTATCCATGTCTTGTAGAGTATGTACCAAGCCAGTAGGGCTAATACTATTGCTATTGCTTGGAAGGTATCGAACTTGTACCATAGGATACCTAGTGGAGGTGATGGTGCATCGATATATGAGCCCACGAGCTCGGCGAGGCCAAGGCCAAGGAATACGAGGCCTAGGCCTACAACTATTTGATCAGCGCCAGCCTTCACGACTAGTACTGCATAGAGGCTAGCCAATGCTACGCCAGCAAAGCCTCCGCCAAGGAGTGTAGCTAGCGGTGACTGATAGTAGGCTCCAATGATGGCGCCTACTGCTGCACCTAGAGCCATCATTCCCTCAACGCCTAGATTGACTAGCCCAGTACGCTCTAGCATGAGCTCACCTAGAGCAGCCACGAGGATCGGTGATGCATAGACAAGCGCTCTTGCAAGGAGATCAACAATCCACTCCATAGGCTCCTGTCACCTCTTCCTGGCCAGTAGCATGGTTGTAGTTGTTGTAGCCAGTACTATGACGGCTTGAAGTGCAAGGGTGAATCCAAAGCTTACCCCACTAGCCTGGAGCAAACGCACAGTGACACCTATACCTGCAAATAATAGGCTCATGCCAACAGAGATTAAGGGGTCTAAGAGACTTATCCAAGAAACCAGTATACCCATATACCCATATCCTGGTGGCGCCGATAATGCCGTGAAGCTATACTGGAAACCAAGCATCATCATCGCACCTCCTACCCCAGCAGCCATCCCCGAGAGGATAGAGACAAATAGTACGACCATGCGCCAACTTACACCATACGTTACAGCAGCACGTGGAGCAGAGCCATATGCCTCAATAGCATAACCTAGACTTGTACGTCGCAGCAGAAGCTCATAGACAAGTGCCATTCCCACTAGTATTGCTAGGATTGTGGCCGGGCCCAGGCGGTATTCATTAGGGACGCTACGAGTTAATGTGAAAGCTCCTTCCCTCCAAGGGCCCGATACTAGGTAGTTCACTAAGTACATTACCACATAGTTGAGCATCAGGCTTGATAAAACCTCGTTAACACCTACTAGTCTAAGTAAGCCAACCACTACACCAAGTACTGCACCAGCTACTGCAGCAAGAACTAGAGCGACTGAGATGACAAGTAATGGATCGTACCCTTTCCAATAGTAGGCTGTAACTCCCAGTGCAACAACTGCTCCAAGGAGAACTTGTCCTTCAGAGCCAATGGTTATAAAGCGTGCTCGGTAAGCCGGCACAAGACCGATAGCAGAGGCTGCTATCGGTGCGCTAAGCAAAACAGTTTGTTCAAGAAGTCTTGGCTTAGAGACAACCAAAGATATAGCATGAAACACGCCATGGGAGCCTGCTGGAGTCAACATTGCCAACAGTAATGCAGCCACAAGACCCATTGAAACGCCTGCAGCAAGACCAAGGAGTTGTTTGCCAAACGATGGCACCTGTTCTCCTCCCTCAACTAGTCATTGCCTTAGCTATCGTTGCAGCATTAAATGGTCTACTGTACTCGCCCCTAAACACACCTCTACTCATGACAAGTATCCTATCACTTATTTCCACTAACTCATCTAAATCTTCTGAGAACACGAGCACACCAGCTCCTCGTCTAGCTAGGCCAACAAGTTCTCTACGTACACGACGTGCAGCAACAAGGTCGAGGCCGCTAGTGGGGTTCATTGCAACTAGTATTCTAGGATTCTTAAGCAGTTCACGACCAATAATGAATCTCTGCATATTACCTCCACTAAGCGTATCAGTATCGGCGTCAAGACTTGCTGCATCAACTTGCATATACTTGATTATCTCTTCTGTATATTTCCTCGCATATCCCCAGTCAAGTAGAAGCTTTCCATCGACAACAGCCTTGCCTAAAATAGCGTTAAAGACGAGACTCTTACGGGGCACAATACCCCAGCCAATCCTCTCTTCCGGTACAATACCAAGTCCAGCAAGTAAACGTCTACGTGGCGACGCCCATGTGACATCGATGCCCGTGATGAGTATGCGGCCACGTAAAGGCCTCCGAATACCGATAATGGCTTCAAAGAGCTCTCTCTGGCCATTACCAGCAACACCTGCTATCCCAACGACCTCACCATACCCGACACTAAATGAGACACCACGAACAGCAATCCCGCCTCTAAGCCCCTTCACCCAAAGGTCTTCTACACTAAGTGCCTTACCCTGACCATTAACAGCTCTAGTAGCCTGAATAGGTACTGTGCTTGTTGACTCGACTTCCCTAAGTCTTTCGCCAAATATGTACTCTAGTAGTTTGTCCTCACTGGCCTTATCCCTTGGTAGACTAGCTACAACCCTACCGTTCCTCATAACAATAATGCGATCAGATGCATTAAGGGCTTCATGAATACGGTGTGTTATATATACTACCGCTCTACCCTCTTCTGCTAATCTCCTCGTAAGTGCAATGAGAGACTTGACCTCGTGGGGTGTAAGATGGGTACTAGGTTCATCTAGCATAATGAGTTTGGCATCTACAGCTAACGCCTTAATGATCTCTACACGTTGCTTCTCACCCATTGATAAACGATAAATTTCGGTACCTGGATCAATGTCAAGACCGTAGTTTCTAGCTATCTCCTCGACTAGGGAATATACTTCTTTCATACCACGAGGCTTACCAGCGGCATAAAGTGCTAAACCGATGTTCTCGGCAACTGTATAGGTATCTACTAGTCTTGGATGCTGAGGTACAAGAACTATACCAGCACGTAACGCGTCACGTGGTTTCCCAGGGGGCAGACGACGACCATTAACAACTACGTAGCCTTTATCGGGCTTCACGAGCCCAGCAATTATGCTTACTAGGGTTGTTTTACCAGCACCGTTTTCTCCTAGAAGCGCTGCTACCTCACCGCTACGGAAAACTACACTTACGTCACGGTTGGCTGTAATTCCACCAGGGTAGGTCTTCCATATCCCTCGAGCTTCCACGATAAAACGGGTCATGGTATGACGCCTTTCTAGGACGCCTTTTCTCCTTCTAGGCTGAAAGCGATATTATCTTCTCGTAGAACCAGTCCATGGTCCATAACGCGTTTCGTCCTAGCCGTTTGCCCTTCTCGACCTTTAGTCGGGGCTCTTCCTGAGGCTTACCCGACCCGTCAATAGCGTATCCTCGTATAGGCCCCGTGAAAGGCTCGTATAAGAGCTCTCTCATCTCCTCATACCGTGTCTTTATGTATTCAAGGGCTTTAGCGGGAATAGCTTCAGTGTTTAAGGGTGCTAAGTATACTGCTCCTTCTGCTTCACCGGCCTTGGACTCATTAAGTGGCCTTGTCCACTTAATGGGTGTAAAATCTCCTAGCCTTGCCCATACATCCTCTTTCTCATAGTTACCTGCATAGAGCTTAACAAGTAGGTATGCATGTATAGGTGTCCAGTCAGCTACCTGGCCAGTAAGATGGCTCCTTAGCCTCTGGCCTCGTCTTAGAAAGTACTCGTACATGTTGCTATAGTGGCTGAAACTGTAAACTCTTCTCCCCTCATCCCAGTACTTTTCCGCTACCTCAAGAACAGCAGTACTATCCTCAGTGAACGAGATGACGTCCACATCATAGCGTTCTACGAGGAGCTCTGCTGCAGCTCTGGCCTTCTCTGGAGCAAACCACGCACTAAGAGGAGCAGTTACATAGATCTCAAGCTTTTCTCCATTACCGCACTTACCCATTAGTTTTGCACCATCAACAGCACCTATAGCATACGCGTTGATGTGGCGTACAACCTCGGGTATGAGGAAAGCCGGTACATAGCCTACACGACAGGTTTCCGTAACAGCGCCGGCAGCTATACCATTGAGGTAGTAGAGCTGGTAGAATTCAGCAAAATACGTGGAAACATTAGGCAGATCGCGGAACTCCTCCCAAGGCCCACTGCAATGGTAGAACTTGACATTAGGATAATCTGGTGCAAGCTCCTTAATAGCCTTCATGAAGCCATAGCTTGTAGCAAAAACTGCGTCATAGTGTTCAGCTGAAAGCTGGTTCTCTATAACCGTTTTCGCTTGCTCCTCTCTAACCTCAGCAACATGCACAGTTTCAAGCCAAGGAAACATCCTATCCACATTCTCTTTCCCGTCGTGATGAGCTCTTGTCCACCCTAAATCAGTGATAGGGCCAACATAAATCCATAGTGCACGTATCTTCCTACCGCTTGTGGCAGCTGGCTTCACGGTTACAGTTGTAGCTGGTATAGAGCTACTTGGCGTCTTTGTAGGGGAGGTGAACGCTTGTTGAAGACTTGCAACACCATACCCAATAGCTATTCCTGCAGCACCTGCTACGAGTAGTGAGATAAACTCCCTCCTTGAGACCAAGGCCTATTTCTCCCAAGCTCTAGCTAGCATGCTAACAAGTTTATACGTAGAGCTAAAATCGGGCAACCATACCCATTTTTAATCAACTAGTTTAAAATGCGTGATAACATCCTTTGGTTATTAGGGATTGGTGGGAAGGGTACGAGTTATTGGTGTCCCGTTTGCCGTTTAAAGGTATGGCAGTTTAGTGTGGTGGCATCCGGTGTCGTCAAAGTATCACATGCTTAAGCAGCGATTATTGGCATCAGAAGCCCTTAGATTGGCTAAAAAATTCTATACGTATCGTGAACTATCGAGGATAACTGGTCTTCCAGAGAGTGTTCTCTCAAGATACATAATGGGTCACACGATACCTAGTATTGACCAGGCTCAGAGAATTTGGAGTGCGATAAAGAGAGCTATTGACCCAAAGAGGGTTGTTGTGGACCGCATAAAGGAGCTTGGGGGCCTTATTGATCTTAGCCCAATACTTTCTGATCCACTATATCTGCGTATGATAAGCATATACTTCTATGAGAAGTTCTCGAGCGACAATATAACCAAGATAATTGTACCAGAGGCTAGTGGGATCTCGCTCGCCACAGCACTATCAATGGTCTTTGAAGTACCAATGGTTATAGCTAGGAGAATGAAGGAAAACCCTTATGAGGAGTATATTGAGGAAGCATTCGTTGAACCACCATCAAACTACATAGTCTTCTATGTGCCTAGGAAGAGTATTCGCCGCGACGATAGATTTCTTGTTGTAGACGATATAGTGCAGACTGGCCGGACACTAGGCACAGTTCGTAGGATTGTCGAGAAAGGTGGTGCAAGAATAGTTGGTGTTGCAGCAATAGTAGTCATAGGAGACGAGTGGAAGAAGAGGGCTGGCATAGAAAGGATTGAAGCACTAGTCCGTATAGGAAAACCTTGAAAGCCACATAGGCATCAAAAATAGCTCCACCATTACCCTGGTATTATCAGGGTTACCGTGGCCAAAAACGTGTATCCTTGGTGGCTAGCGTAGTGTAGCGGCGGAGCAGTTTTCAGGCAGAACTACAAACCCAACTCTTTACTGGGTGCACTTGTTTGGCGCATAGGGTTAGCAATGGGAACGAGGATCTGTGGATTGCAGTAGAGCTCCCAGAAGAACTAGTCGAGCAACTAATACATTATGCTCGGGAGCGTGGTACTAGTCTAAGCAGGATATTAGCTGAGGCCATAGCTAACTTCTTGGAAAACGGAGAGACGCGATCTGAGCAGCCAAGTGTGTCTCCTAGCAAGTGTAGTGTTTCCTCCTAGATCCTCCAAGAGTAGTGTTGTGCTACGTGTATTTGTATGGCTATTCTTATTTCTGAGCATCCACTTAGTTATGCTGTGGTGTAGCCTGGAGAGTGTAATATGCCTTGAAGCCTCCTATGCAAAGCCTTAGTAGCGCACTTGATAGTTTTAGGCAACGGGCTGAAGGCCTCCGTATAATGGAGCTTGTAGCAACAATATCCAGGCTCCACCGTATACAAGGTAGTGAAGGTATACTTCTGGCAAGTGAGCATGTCAAAATGGTTCTTGACGAGATCGGTGTTGAGTCTAGACTTGACGTGGCACGCGGAGTAATAGGGTTATGGAATCGATGGGGTATGTGGGAACCTCGTGGCTGGAGCCTTGCTGGAGGAGTACGGGTAGAGAAGAGGAGAAGTGATGGTGGATGGGAGGAGGTAGCTTCCACGAGTCATCATCCTCTTGTAGCGGTAGCGCATACTCCTCCAGGGGAAGTTGAGGCAAGGGTTCGTTTGGTTGGTAGAGAGCCTGCTAAGCAAGTGAAAGAAGAGCGTGGCCTTGTAGTATTGTCATTTTCAAGCAACGATTACTATGATCTTGCAGGCAAGGGTGTAGAGCTCATAGTTGCTTCCCACCGTGGACCGGGCATAAGGTATTATGGTGTGTTTCCTCCACCTTTCCAAGAAGAGCCCAAGATCATAGCCGTAAGCTTGCCTTTGGCTAAGGCTCTAAGTCTTGATGGTGAAATAGTCCGTGTAGTGTCGAATACAGAGTACCGGGAACCAGTGACTCCAGTGTTACACGCTAGGCTAGGAGACGATAGTGGCGTAGGAGTACTGCTTATGGCGCACATATGTCATCCAACACCAGGTGCCCATGATAATGCTAGTGGTGTTGCAGTATTAGTTGAAGTATTAAGACTATTGAGGGAGCACGAGAGCTATCTACGTGAAAAAGGCATTAGAGTTGATGCTTTAATCGTGCCAGAGTATACTGGAACAGCATACGCAATAGACAAGAAGATTATTGATATAGAGAGTACTATCGCGGCCATGAGTATTGATATGGTTGGCTCTAAACTGGATGAAACCGGTGGAAGTCTAAACCTATACACGAGCCTCCTATCACTACCATCGCCCCTAGATCCTATACTCTACCGTAGCCTTTGGATGGCGCATGCGGATGCATCCGCTTTCGACTATGGAAGATACCCAACCATAGGCTTGTACCCTATGAGCTATAGCATGGGTAGTGATCACGATGTTGTAGCTGCAATAGGAATACCAGCATCCCTCGTCAATGAATGGCCAGATAAATACTATCATACTAGCCTTGACACTCCAGAGAAGCTTTCACCACAAATGTTAGCACATACAGCTGCAGCGATAGCAGCATCAATACTAACACTAGCATCAAGGGGGCTTAGGGAAGTAAGTGATCTCCTTGAGAAGTGGATGCAACAGCAACTAGACTCAATGGGTATTGATCTGGGGTTAGGCCTTGTGTCTGAAAGCCGCCTAGAAGCGTATAGGAGGGTAGTGGAGAAAGGAGTTTGTGAGACAAGGGCTAGGATAACGAGACTTCAGGGTAGGAGTAGTGAAGGGGGTTGCTGGGAACGCGAAGTGAAAATTAAAGTAAGAGGTCCATTATCATCGAGGTATCTCAAGCTGCTTGGTGGCGAGGCTGGTGCAAAGATCCTTGAAGCTGGAGATGAGGGGCAGCTGGCTAGGGGTCTAGCATCAATAGTATTATCAGCCACGGGTAATAGGCAAGCTGTACTATTGGAAGCTTACGCTTCACGTGGTAAACAGCTAAAGACTGAACTCATCGAGGCATTAGTCCAGGTAATGAGCTAGCACTCTACTTCTACACAGAAGCTTGGTGGCCCGCAAAGCTTAATACAAATCCTTCCTCGATCAACACCAAGTTTCTCTGCAATCATCCGCTGGATACGTTCAGCAATCAACTCGCTACTGGCACTCTCTAAGCCTAAGACCTCGTTTGCTAAACTATAGTTAAGCTTCACCACAATATCGTCAACGATCTCCTTGAGCACATAGTAGTCGACAACAAAGCCCCTTTCATCAAGCCTATCCGAGGAGACGCAAACAGTTAGCAAGAAATCGTGGCCATGAGGCATGGAGCCTCTAGGATGCCCTATTACCCGATGTAAGGCAGAGAACACGGATTGATAGCACACTCTATACCTTGTCACTTAGCTTCACCAGCAGCTAATGCAGCCTTCCTTTTTCTCCTACCACGCCCCTTACCCCCATCACCAGCTTGGGGCATAGCACCTTCAATAACACGGTAAACCATATAGTGTGGTAGCTCGTGCCTCATGAATGCCTCGACAACTTTCTCCTCTGCCTTCCTCAAGTGCTCGGCAAGTGACGAAATCGATAAGCCTAGTTCTTCAGCAAGCTCTTTGAGCCCTACCCGTCTAGGCATGCTATAGTAGCCCCGGAACAACTCATAGACTAAGGCTAGCTCCTGCTTAGGAGTCAGCATGTAATCCATTTCCTCTATGGATTGTTGTTTAACAATCTCACAGCCAAGAGCTTCAAGCTCCTTCAACATAGAGTTCCTTGAAACAACTAGCTCCACAAGAATGAAGTCCGGTGTCGCAACAGCACTCTTCACGAAAGCCCCCATTAAGCCCCGAACTAGGGGGCACCATGCACAATCTCTACAGTTCTCATCGGGTAAGAGGAGGCGTACAATATGGTTAAAGGGGTTTTTGAATACCGTTTGTGCTCGAACCCTCCTAGCACGCTTAGTAGCATTCTCAAACTCCCTCATTAAAGCAGCCTCACCACTTACGCGGGCCCAAACCTCTAGCCAACCATTCTCGCAATGGGCACGGAGTATGCGTGCAGCGAGGAGGGGTCTAGATAAAGAGCCTAGCACTGTACCATTATCCCCATTCCCTACACTTACAGTCGTTGATTCAATGCTATCTCTCAGAATCTGCACAATAGGGCAGAAATGACGCCTCATGACACAGAATACTATACTAGGTTTCATGGGTACTACCCTTCCCTCCCATCCGGGCTCACCGGAATATTTCAACGATTCTAATATATGTATCGCTTTATAAAATGCTGGAATAGCGTGAAACCCTTCTTGTGTACCTTGGCAAGTAGTCTCATGGATCAGTACTAGGATAGAGCTGTACCACAGTATTGAGAAGGACTCTTCTAGAAGGGGATCTAGTGGCTTAAGACCGCATTAAAGAACTAGCATACTATGGTACATGTTTTTGGGTTTCACATACCGTACGTAGTTCTAGAATATGGTTCAGCAACCTCCTAGCATCATCCAGGCTACGTGGTGCAAAGCCTGCATGGCCTATTATGAGTAGTGGAGGCTGTGTACCAATACTACAGCGTAGCTTCTCTAACCTATCTAGCGATGTTTTTTCTACATCGCCTATACCTAATTCTATAGCCTTACTACCTAGGTAGCGATTGAGAACAAAGAGTCTTGGCAGTATCCCTTGCGGTTCAAGTTTTTGTACAACAGCTTGCGCTTCGTAGACAGGTAGGGGCTCTGGTGTAGCCACTATAACAAGACTAGTTTTCTCTCTGTCTCGTAGAGCCTCGTTTAATCGATGATATTTTTCACGTAGCTGGTAGAGTTTGTCCAGAACAGGGTCAGAGGGTTTAATGGGCTTCCCAAGAACCCTCGATATTGTATACCTAAGAGACACTATACGTTCCCTTATCCTAGTTAATTGTTCAAGCCAGAACTCGTAGAGTGAGGGTAGTCTTAGAACACGTAGTGCTATCCCAGTAGGTGGTGTGTCTATCACTATGTAGTCGTAGTTTCGCTGATATAGCTCGCTTAGTAGCCGAAGGAAGACCTCCTCTTCAAAACCTGGTGCATCACGTAGTGCGTCTACGATATTGTCTATGTTTAGCGATGTGAGGCCTGGTAAAAGCCTTTTCACCATAATAGCATAGTCCTCGGCAAGCCTCTTTGCCGCTATATCAATATCGTATTGTATGGCCCATAGATCACCGTAAACTTGGTGATCTCTCCCAACATGTGGTAGCTTAAGGTATTCACGTAGATGTTGTGCGGGGTCAAGGCTAGCTACGAGTACCCGTCCCTTAGTGGAAAGGAGTAGACCTAATACTATGCTAATAGTGGTCTTGCCCACGCCACCCTTACCCATGGTAATAACTATGTGTGGCCTATTACTAATACGGGGGAAGATCTCGGCTAGTTCCCTCATCACCATTCGCCTCCAAATCTACTAAAGTAGTCACCTAGGACGTCTCCACCCCTACCACTACGATCAAGAAACATTTTCAGCTCCTGGCCAGCCACGGGCAGAACTTCTATAGCAAGACCTGGAGGAATACCTGGTATGCCAGCTAGTGAGCCGAGTACGAGTGTGTAAAAGGCATGCTCAAGCTCAATAAGCTCTAGTTCCAGAGCTTCAATGCTTTGCTGTTTAAGAGCCTCACTAAAGCCACGTATTAGTTCCAAGAGATTCCTTATTATGTCACGTAACATGCATGTATTCCCACGACTAGTGTGTGGTTTCTAGGAGGGGCAAAAGTATCCTTACTCCTCTCCTCGAGTTCTCGCTAAGATAATTGTTCGTGCTATGGACGAGCCCGCTGAGAGCAGTATGAAGCCTATTAGTGCTGATAATAAGCTAGCAGCCACGTGAGGCTCATCGGACGCCATATACGTTACGGATAGTAGGAGGAAGTAAATGCTTAGCCCGATCAGTCCATAGGCTAAGAGCCATGCAAGTGAGGAGTAACGCCTACTATCTCTGGTCAACCTCTTGCCACCTGCTCTCTCGGTTTTTCGATTGCAGGTCTAGTCCACGCCCCATATAACACCCATGCAGCAGCCACAGCGCCAGAGACATAGTTGCTTATTGCCATACCTAGCCAGAGCCCCGTAGCCCCCATTCCAGCCCTATAGGCTAGCAAGTAGCTTAATGTAACTCTTAGAAGCCATAGCCTAGCAATACTATTCACTGACATGAACAATGTATGCCCACTAGCATTTGCAACACCACGAGCCACCATAAACACGTTGAAGAACACTATACTAGGTCCAAAAAGTACAAGCATCTCATAGGCTATAGCCTGGACCTCCAAGTCCTGAGTAAATAGTGCTATGAAGGAGCCCCCAAGCATTATGATAGCCGCCATGAAAATCGTTGAGAGACCAGCTGCAACACCCATCCCTGTTAATGCAGCCTTCTTAGCTCTCTCGTAGAGGCCAGCACCAATGCTTTGTGCGACAACTATCCCCGTAGCACGCGCAAATGGCATAGATATCATGTGGTCTAAACTTAACAACGCCTGACCTATACCATAGGCTGCACTCACCACAGTACCTAGCCCAGCAGCTAGTGCAGCCATAACGCTAAAACCAGTAGCAGTAACAGCGTGATCACCCATGACTGGTAGTGATATCCTAGCAACACGCAAGAGAAGAGCCTTGGAAGGAACAATGTATGCTAGCCTTACCCTCAAACCATGTCTACCAGTGGCTAACGAGTAAACTGCATACCCTGCTGCAACAGCCTCGGCTAAGAGTGTAGCTATCGCTGCACCTGCAACACCAAGACCCACTGGAGGAAAAATCAGTAATGGGTCTAGCACCATGTTGATTCCCGTAGATGCTAGTGAGATCTTCATCGGCGTCCTTGTATCACCAAGTGCTTGGAGACCAGTATTGAAAAGGAAGATAATGTATTGCAAGGGTAGACCTAACACAAGTATCGTCAAATACGTAGTAGCCAATAAAGCAACATCTCGAGGCATACCTATGAGATCCACGTAGACTGGTACAACTACTATGGCCGCCGCTGTAACGGGTAGGGAGAGGAGCAGATATAGGCCGAAAACACCACTATATGCTCGCCAAGCCTTCTCTAGGTCACCAGCACCAGTATATTGGCCAACAAGTGCTGAAACACTAGCTGCAAGCCCGAATCCAATAGTGTTAAAGAACATTAGGAGAGGCCAAGAGAGAGTCGGAGTAGCTAAAGCAGCAGAGCCAACCCTACCAAGCCAAATCGTGTCTACGAAGTGGTAGAGAGAGTTTAAGGCAGCTGAAATAGTCATAGGCCAAGCAAGCCAGACAAGCAGCTTAACAAGGCTCTGCTCACGCAGCACACGTTCTCGAAAAACAAAATCATCACCCAATGAACATCATCCGCTGAATTGGTAAACTCTTCTGAAACCCACTTATATAGCCTAGGGAGTCTGCTCCACACACCTAGGATCTACATGGATCCATACACCTTTCTGAAGCTCCTGGTAAAACCTCGTCGCTGCAGTCATATGCTGACCTAGTTGTTCTACAGTGATGAGTATGAGGTCTATTGGGAGGCCTATAGTGTCCACAGCAAGTTTCTTTAGCAATGCATATATCCTATCATCGACACGGTCTAGGACGACTACTATATCGACGTCACTGCGAGGCCCATGGTTACCGTGGGCAACACTTCCAATTACAATTACGCAGCAAATCCCCTGGATACGTTGTAACACCTGCCTAGTGAATAGCCTAACTCGCTTCAGTATTTCCTCCCTGTCTAGCCTCGATAATACCTTTGGCCCAGTTAACGATTGTCCTTGCAGCTTCAACGCACAGCTTTGCCTCCCTACTAGTATAATGTTCGCCCGGGTATCCCTCAGTATACGTGTTAGGGTAACGGGCAGTAGTATAATGCTTATCTAGCATTGCTGCATACTCCACTACTACCGACGGAGGCTGAACACCTAGCTCACGAAGACCACGAGTAAGCCTCACTAAATCATGACCCCAAGCCTCGTAGCCGAAGACCTGATAAACGGCCTTTAACGCCTTCTCCGCTGCTTGATGTGCTGCAAAACATGCCCACTCATAATCGTCAAGTGAGATACTAGATATAGCATGCCGTAAATCGCGAAGTGCCTGTGCAAGCCAGTCGCGAGGACGTAGCACCATTGTATCTCCACCTTTTAACTACAATTCCCTATAACACCATGATGCTTAATATGGTAATTAGCCATACTTCATGTTTTCCAATGGATTCTAACCACTATAAAGGCATAATGTGTTAGCACAGTTGAATAACCAATTGTTGCCACGAGATGATACAAATATTATAAGAAATTCGTAAGAATCCAATGCTTGGTACTCTAAACACCCACATTCTACTTTATACGGTTACACTCCACACTGGACTAACACTTAACTCATCAGTAGCTACAATTAGTCTTGATTATGGACTTATCCTGAACAAGTTCGCCACAACACTTACTACTACAGCATAAGCTTCAATAGTATGAACACTACCCCTGCAACGAAGGTCTAACCCTATCTCGGCTCACGAACCCCTCATTTAGAGCATCCAATTACCTCAACGGGCCTATATCCTGACCCTTTGTTCCCTTAGTTAAGCATCCGGGGAAACACTTCGGTGCTAGCAAGCCTCTATATGGTTTAACGTTTAGCAATGTGTCTTAGAAAGTTTTTCAAGGGTTACAAGCTAATTTCATGGCGTTGCCTAGGTAAGATTTATTTCCTAAATGAGGTAGTAGTGTTATAACCGCTGAGGGGGTGTCCGCATTCTATGGTCAGGGCACACCGCTTCTTAGCCATATTAGGCGGTATCGTATTAGTGGTATTAGCGGTTACAACAACCATAGCTTATACAAGCACGACACCTTTACAGACCGGTAATAGTCCTAAGAACATCATACTAATAATAGGTGATGGTACGAGTTTCTCACATATAAGGCTTGCACAACTAGCCTACGGTAAACTAGCCCTAGAATACTTTACCGACATCGGTATAGTATTCACGGATTCACTTAGCGGCGAAGTACCTGATTCCGCGGCAACGGCTACAGCCATGGCAACTGGAATTAAAACTGAGAATGGTATGATAGCTATGGTTCCCGTTAACGGTAAAGCTGTTAGTGTTATGACCCTCATAGAGCTTGCACAGTTGCTGGGCAAGTCCACCGGTATTGTAACGACCACTAGAGTAACCCATGCTACACCTGCAGCTTTCGCTAGCCACGTACCTAGTAGGGGGATGGAGGCTGAGATAGCAGAACAACTAGTTGAGAGCGGTGTTGATGTTATACTAGGTGGTGGCTTAAGGTATTTTGATGATACATTGCTGGAGAGAGCTAGAGAGAAGGGCTACACAATAGTATTTAGCAGAACACAACTACTAGAGGTTGAGAGCGGCAAGGTTCTAGGACTATTCGCGAGCAGCCATATACCATACGTACTGGATAGAGACGAGTATGAGGATGTACCAAGCCTTGTAGACATGGTTGCAAAAGCCATTGACATACTAGATGATAACCCCAATGGCTTCTTCCTAATGGTTGAAGCTGGTAGAATAGACCACGCAGCACATAGCAATGATGCTGCTACGCTAGCTGCTGAAGCAAAGGAGCTTGATGACGTAGTTGCACTAGCATTAAACTATGCACTAGCCCGCGGAGACACACTAGTAATTGTAACAGCCGACCACGAGACAGGCGGCACTGCTGTCGGAGGATACGGTTATGGCCAGACCATAAACTTCACACTACTCCTCAACGTCAAAGCCAGCTCAGAGTACATGGGCAACCTTATACTCGGTGGAGCCGACCCCAAGGAGGTTATCAAGGAGTATACTGGGATAGAGATAACAGATGAGGAGGCACAAGCCATACTAGATGCGTTCAAGATACACAAGTACGCTGGATACACTGAGATCGGAAGGATCATCAGCAAATACATTGGAGTAGCATTTGCTACATCTAAACACACTGGCCAACCAATACCAGTATTCGCCTACGGTCCAGGATCAAAACTATTCACTGGCCTACTACATCAAGCAGAGATCGGCAAGAGACTAGCCAAGCTAATGTTATTCGGGCTAACAGAGCCTACAACAGAAATCACTATAACGCTTTCACCAATACCAGGAGACATTAACGGCGACGGAATTGTTGACTCCAAGGATGCATACATAGTACTAACAGCATTTCTAGGAGAAAGAGTAGACACTACTATCGAGAGACGCATCGACATGAACAATAACGGTGTAATAGACCTAGAAGACGTCTACCTAATATATACGGGTAATTATGGTGAAGCACTAACACCTACACTATATCCAGAATCACTAGAACTATGGATCATCAGCGGATAATAGAGGGTACAACACTTAATCCTACATTTTTTCTAAAAAACAGAATTACACCACGTCTAAGCTTTCGCTTTTCCTTACGATCAAGGGTTTAGTGCATCTACCCAGGGAAAGTACCAAGTATCAGTTGTTATGAAGCCTAGTTCTTCTTGAGGACTACTAAGTACTTAGAACCTAGCTAAAATTCTGTAATCCCCCCTTATTCTGCGAGGAATTTACATGCATATTGCACGAAGATGCCATGAAAACAAATAAGGAGGCTATCTAATTACCGTCGATTGAGCATGTGTTTGTTAACTTGGCTGAAGGCCTTGCGCTAAAAGATTGCTACGGTGGGGCCATGAATCTATAGTTATTGCTAGAGAATATGACATAAAACCAGTGCTAGAATTGTTCGAGAGCTTGTTAGAGTAACTCTTGCCATCAGTAGTCTCGCAAGCTTTACAGTAAGCCTCAAGGAGCGTGAACATGTTGTAGATAGGATAGGGATAGTGGCTGCTGAGATCACTCCCAAAGATCATGGGGCTGTGCGACATAGGCGAATCGTAAAAGGAGATAGATGAAGCGATTCAAAGATAGGAGGAGAGGATAATAGCATAGCAAGGCCCATGTTATAGCTGGGTTAAGAGTTTCGAAAGTTTAGTCAAACCTGCCCTATTTAGCCCGGTGATGCATGCTTGGGTAGTAGAGTTGTTGATGTAAAGGTAGTTTATTGTGATGAGTATTTGGGCTATACAGTGTCTTCGTGGCTTGAGGAGGTGAGGGATATTGTTGAGGAGGAGCATTGTGTAAGACTATCTATAAGCTCTGTTAAGGAGTGTGGTGCGGTGGATATGTTGGATCCTGTACTTCTTCTCGATGGTGAGATTGTTGTTGAGGGTGTTCCTGGGGAGCCTGGCTACCTAATAGAATTGTTGAAGAAGCGTCTTCTTGACAAGGGACTAACTTGTAATGGTGGTGTAGATTAGGCCTTTTCTTCGTGTCTCCTCTGTTGGTGTTCTATGGTTTTTCTGGAAGCTTGGGCAGCGTGTTTTTAGGCTATTACGTACACGTTTTAGTTTGGGTACGAGTTTTAGAGGGACTGGGTTATGATCCTCTTTGACTGGGGTACATACAACGGTTTATCGAAGCTTTCTATCGCGGCTACACTGGGTATGAAGCTTACGGAGATTCCGCCCTACGATTTCTCTAGGCG
The DNA here is from genome assembly GCA_027046105.1 of Pyrodictiaceae archaeon. Next base: position 7,186 of record JALTZQ010000026.1, on the reverse strand, counting down.
TAGTGTTGGTGATGACTATTTTGAATCTTACAGAGAGTTTGCAGCAAAAGCGTTTACAACAATAACGGCTCATGCACCCTACTATAACGTTGTATCGGTGAACCCAGATGTACAGCGTAGGACGACAAGAGCCCTAGTAGCAGCTATAAAGAGAGCGCGACTAGGTGGTGCACAGATATTCAATCTCCACTTAGGATGGAGGGCTTTCATGGATAATAGGGATTTGGAGAGGGTAGCAGAAGTCCTCAAGGCATTAGCAGAGGCAGCACCCGATGTAATGATTAGTGTTGAAGTGCCTTATACGCGGCGTATGCTTGGGTTATGGGATGAAGTTAAGGCTTTAAGGGAGATGGTGGGTGAGGATAGACTCATAGTATCAGTTCAGCTTGAGAATGTTTGGATGCTTGAGACTGGTGCTGGCGATACAGGTTTATTTGAGAAGGCAAATGCTGAAGCTGATGAGTCTTTCTGGGACAATATACTACATAAAACGCTTAAGTTGAGCACTAGGTTCTTATCACTAAGATTCAGCCAAGTCATAGGTATGGCACTAGGTAGGAGGGTGATCAAGAAAAGAGTGCCACTAGGTAAGGGCTACCCTGAGCTCCATTCTCTAGCTAGGGCTCTCGCTAGGTTCATGGTGCGTGAGGTACGTGACAAGGAGCTTGATATACGTATGCACTTGATATACACGGGGCCCACGGAGACTAAGTACCGTGACACTATAATGCTGTATGCTGAGGTCATGAAAGAGGCTGTGGCGTATCTATGAAGCTTAAGCCGCGTGATTATCAAGTTGAGGCTGCTGAGTGGGCGCTTAGGCGTGGAAAAGCAGTTGTATGTATGCCCACGGGTACGGGTAAGACTCTTGTAGCAATATTGTGGATGAAGCATCTGCTAGAGGAGGGTCTTGCGAGAAAAATACTGGTACTTGAACCGACAAGGTATCTTGTAGAGCAGACAGCAAGGTATATGCGTGAAGTAGGGGGTCTTAACGCTAGACCAGTCCATGGTAGTCTATCGCCTGGTTTACGACGCAGTGGTTGGCAAGCAGAAGTGGTTGTTGCTACACCAGAGATAGTCGTAGCTGAATGGGAGACCTTTATCAGCCAACGCTTCGACGCCATAGTAGTAGATGAATGTCATCATACTACGGGGCAGGATGCCTACCGGGTAGTTGTTGAAGGCTATGATTTTAAGTGGAGACTAGGACTAACAGCCTATATCCCACCTAGCCGTAAACGGGTTGTCGAGGATAGTATTGGCGAGGTACGGTGCTGGAGCTGGGATGATCCTCGACTAGCCAAGTATGTTCCGCCATGGGAGGCTGAGGTGTACGAGGCACAGCTCAACAGTGCCGAAGAGAAACTCTACCATAAGCTAGAGGAGCTATGGGAGCAAGTTGAAGGTAGAGACCGCGGCTTAGTACAAATGGCGATAAGATGGTTTGTCCGCGACGGGGCAGCTGCTCTTCGCGAGTCCGTCACGAACTCGGAGAAACTAGCCAAACTAGTAGAGCCCGTCAAGGACCTCCTATATAGTGGAGCTGTAAGACCAGCTCACAAGCTAGACGCGTTAATACGAGTACTAGCCGACCATGAGGGTTTTGATAAAGCAATAGTATTCGTTGACCGCGTGATCGTGGCTCGCCTTGTAGCAGAGGAGCTGGGCAAGAGACGCAACGTAGTACTCTTGGTTGGAAGGCGACATGGTACACACCCATCTATAGTCCTTGAAAAAGCACATAGCCCTGAAACCAAGATCATTGTCTCGACGAGTGCTGGCGAGGAGGGAATAGATTTACCCGAGGCAAGCCTACTCATAGTATGGAGTCACACTGCTAGTCCATTAAGATTCATACAGCGCCATGGCAGACTATTAAGGGCAACGGGCCAGCGTAGGCTGAAATGGGTAGTCTACATAGTCACACCAGAGACGATTGATGTCGATAGCCTAGTCGATAGTCTATTGGAGGCCCGACGTGCTGGTATAGCAGTGAACATAGATCCGGGTATAGTTGAGTATGTATGGTCTCTTAGTAGGAGACGTAGGATCCTGGAACTCCTTGAAGAAAAACCATTAGACGAGGAAATGATTGCTCGTGTACTTGAGATGCCATTACCTAGGGTAAAAGAGGCACTTGAATGGCTAGTTAAGAGAGATCTAGCAGTCTACATATACACCGTTTACGGGAAAGTGTACGCTGCGAAACATGTACTAGACAAGCTATACAATAGCTATCGGGAATACCTTGAACCCGACGAGGACATTGATGCCACTATAACTGTTACACTGCCGTCGGGTAAAACGAGGAGTCTTCGTGGCAAATACGATGGTGTCCGTGAGAGGTTAAGGAGGCTACTAGCTCGTGAAGGATATTTTGAACGTTTACGTGCATCGGTAATGGTACGTGTCTCGCAAGGGCTTATCCGACTAGTACAATTCACCTACACATATCGCATCGATAATGATGTGCTGGACATAGTGGTTAGGAACATCTATTCTGCAGCAAAAGTGAAAGGACTCAAATAGACTCCAGTAGCTCACCAATCCTTCTCACACCCTCACGTAGCCTCTCCTCACTCTCTATGACAAAGCTTATTCTAAGCGCGTATCTTGTCGTCTTGCCAAAGTATGTGCCAGGTACTAGTGCAACACTCTTCTCAACCAATAGCTTCTCAGCGAAGACCTCAGAATCTAGCCTGGCTGGTTCTAGCCTCTCACGTAGATCTACTAGAACAAACATTGAACCCCGTGGCTTAGCGTATCGTGCACCAGCAAGATACCTATCCACGGCTTTTAATACAGTATCGCGCTTCCTCCTATACACGGACCTAACATACTCTATGTGCTCTAGTCTCTTCTTCGGATCAGAGAGATAGTACATTACCATGTACTGTGCTATGCTTGGCGGACAATATACTAGCTCCTCGGATAAAAGCCTCATTTTCTCTATGGCGCTAGGCGGGCCATAAATGTAGCCTAACCTCCATCCTGGTATACCAGGATCCTTGCTAAATGTGTTAACAGAGATTGTGTTCTCCGGCGCATACTTATAGAGCCAGACATGTTCGCCCTCATAGATAAGAGTCTTGTAGGCCTCGTCAACCACTAGCCAGAGATTGTTATCCACAACTATCTCGGCAAGAGCTTTCCCAACCTTCTCGTCTAAGATCCTGCCAGTAGGGTTATCGGGAGTTACAACGATAATTGCCTTGGTACGTCCCTTTCTCACTACCTCACCAACAGCATTGGGGTCTGGTTGATAGTCTTGCTCAAGACTAGTCTCCACAACAACTGGCTTTGCCCCAAAATAGCTAAGGAGAGGCCAATACCCAAAGTACATGGGGTCAGTCACAACTACTTCATCGCCAGGTTCAAGTATAGATGCAAGTACAGTGAACATTGCTTCTTGGCCACCAGCAGTGACAATGACCTGTTCAGCGTCAATAGATGGACCACCAAGTAAACGTATATCCTCAGCAATAGCTTCCCTTAAACCAGCAATACCTGGGCTAGGCGTATAGCCGTAAAGCCTCATTGACTCCTCTAGTAGTCTCTCGGCAAGCCATTCACGTACCCATCTAGGTGGGGGAATACTTGGCTGGCCAGCAGACAAGAGTATGACATCGCGCCCCTCACGTGCGAGCTTCTCTCGAAGAGCATCTATGCGCCTAGTCGGACTCTCACGTAGAAGCTTAAGTCTTTCATTTAGACGTGGGCTCACGAGGCCCCAATGCACCCACCAAGGTATAGTCCGTGTAAAATACGTTTCCTACTGCAAGGATAATGGTGTTTAAAAATGAAGAGCTTTACTCATCACCTAAACTTGGCATGCTCATTTACAGTAGTAATGGTGTTATGAATCCCCATCCACCATGGAATCTGCCTCGTATATTGAGCTTATAGCCGCATTTAGGGCAACGATTATCCTTACTAAGCCTCCATGCTGTTATAGTGAAGCCTCTCCTCTCAACCACCGTATAGCCGCATTTCGGGCAGTAGGTGTTCTCTAGTGGATGACCCCACACATTGCCGAGATAGACGTGTTTTAGCCCCTCATTTCGCGCAATCTCGGCTAGCTTCTCGAGAGTTTCTACGGGGGTTGGCGGTAGGTCAAGCAGCTTATAGTCGGGATGGAATCGTAGTAGATGGAATGGTGTTTCCTCACCAAGATTCTCAACTATCCACTTGGCAAGCCTCCTAACATCATCTGCGTGATCCCCTATTTGTGGTATAACAAGGTTTGTTACCTCGATGAACCAGCCCCTCCTCTTCATCTCGATTAAAGCGTCGAATATTGGTGATGGATCGGGTACACTCATTATCTTACGGTAAAAGTTAGGGTTTCCAGCGGCTTTGAAGTCCACAGTGGCACCATCCATGTAGGGTGATAATTCCTCTACAGCTTCTGGAGTCAAATACCCATTTGTGACCATTATATTGTATAGTCCTTGCTTCTTGGCTAGTTTAGCTACATCGTACATCAGTTCATAGAATATTGTTGGCTCGTTATAGGTATATGCAATGCCATCAGCACCCGTACCCACTGCTTTCTCGACTATTTGCTCTGGCTCTACATAGTGGCCATAGAGGCCTCTTTCAAGTCTTGACTGGCTAATCTCCCAGTTTTGGCAGAATTTACAGAAAAAGTTACAGCCAACAGTGCTTATTGAGAGAACACCACTTCCAGGCTCAAAGTGGTACATGGGCTTCTTCTCAATGGGGTCAACATTCATTGCGGTAAGAAGTCCATAGACAAGCGTATAGAGTTTGCCATCAATGTTCTTCCTTACACCACATACACCATAACGACCTGGTGCAATAGTACACCGCCTAGCACAGAGGTAGCAGACGACATAACCATCCTTCTCGCCATGAGGCCTCCATAGCCTTGCCTCTCTAAGATTCCGATGCACGGATAGCATAGTTACCCGCCTCTCAATGCTAGAAAGGCATGGGTGCTTGTGGATAAACACGTCGCCTGAAAGGCATGGTATAGAGACCGTCGTCGCATGGAGCCTATAGTATAGCTATCTCACGATGTAGTGCTAGTGCTCTACGTTTACAGAAAAGGATCCCACGTATTTCCTCTCCACACGAGGGGCAAAATAGTGTTCCATTCTTTTCCCTAAGGCGGGGCCTAACACCAAATACGTCTCTTTTAACAATGTCTGCACCACATTTAGGGCACTTTGTCGAGGTAAGCGTATAGCTAGTATCATTGTATAAGTAAACGTTAAACCCTTTCCCTCTAAGCCTATCAACAAGCCTATAAGCATGATCCTCGTACTCCTCACTAACAGGAATAACATGCACAGCCCATAGCCCATGTACCCTACTGGCTAGCTCTGAAGTAACTGTGTCAGCAAACCTAGAACCATCATAGTTAACATGAACTTCGACAACACCGTTAAACTCTTCCAGTAGCTTCAAAGTCCTTGACAATATTGTTGAGGCGCCAACCAAGATTTTCCGGTCTAAGGGATATTCGAGAACAACGCCATCAACACGTGATAGTGCTTTCTTAAGTCTACTCAATTCTACTAAACCACACGTCTTAACCAATAAGTATGGCTTAGCGTTATCAAGGTCTTTAAGGAGCTCTAGAACCCAGTCATTTATGAGAGGTTCACAACCATCGATGAAAAGAAGTGGTGCATTAGTACGCTCAATGAGCTCCCTAACATTACCAATACTTATGTTACGCATAACAAGGGTATTAGGGTCCCGCATATAGTTCCACCAACAATGACTACACTCATAAACAACTCCTGGCACAACTAAACGAAGAGCATAGCTACCCGGACATGCATGAAATAAAGGAATTTGCTCAACAGGTATAAGACTAGCATAGACCACTTGCCAAGGATAACGATCACCCTTCTCTCCCACAATACCACACCAGCTTACATCTCTACATCTACGCCAACACCTACTACATGCCAGCAATCTCAGTGTCACCCTACCCTCTACCTAGAGAACCCTGTTCCGTCGCTTGCAGGGTGAGGGATTCAAACATGAATTCACGGCCAGCGGAACCAGGTATTAAACACCAGGCACTACAGACATATAATGTGGCCAGGCATTATCATCTAGTGGTGTGTAGCCGCCTTGGATACTTCAATACACGTCTACGTAGCAAATGTCATGTCTCATAGAGTTGTAACCATAGAACCAGAAGCTACTGTGGCTCAAGCAGCTAGCAAGATGAGAGAAAACGAGGTAGATGCACTAATAGTAGTTGAAGACAATAAGCCTATTGGTATAATCACTGAGCGTGACCTCGTATACCGTGTTCTAGCAGAACAAAGGGATTTATCAACGAAGGTAAGAGAAGTCATGACAAAGGGACTCATAACAATTAAGACACACACAACACTTGGCGAAGCGGCAAGACTAATGCTTGATCACGGGATAAGGCATCTCCCCGTCACCGATGAAGAAGGGAATTTAGTGGGAATGCTAAGCATGAGAGACATAGTTAGAGCAGTATGGGGTTAAACCCCTTCTTACCCCTCTTCTCCACTGTATAGGATGAACACGAGAGCTCAGAAACCAGTCAGAGATCAAGGTTAGACTGAGCCAGCATAGGGTACGAAGACGGTTTTATCTTTTTGAGAAACTAACCCACATAGCCAAGTTCCTGTATGTCTGTGAAGACATAGTCGTTAACCCCTCAACCCTTGCCTATACAGTGGTGAAGGGGGACGCTCCTGCTGTTCAGTATAAAGTATTGTGGTTAAGTTCACGGCGCTCCAGTGTTTCACAAGCTTTAAGAAGGGGTCTAGCCTCCTTCCTTAACTCCCTCATCCATACACTATCTCTGCTCCATTCTAGAGGCGTATACACTCGTATTTCTACACCAGGTTTCAGTATTCCCCGGAAAGCGTCGAGCCGCTCCAAAACGTTCAAATGATCTACTCCCTTCACCACCAATACTATGTCGATATCACTTTCTATGGTGTAGTCGCCGCGAGCCCTGCTACCAACCAAGTATGCCTCTACAAGTCTCCAGCCCTGCTTCTCGGCTATCCTATTAGCTTCCTTAACAGCTTCGCAGGCAAGTCTCAAAGCCCTCCTTTGGCTCTCTAACGCAGATACTGCCTTACCCATTCTAGAACCCTCCTAGCCCTCTCTACAAGTTCTCGAGCCCTAGTTTCGTCGTAGAGCTCGTAGGGAACGG
>JALTZQ010000025.1:4401-6323 GCA_027046105.1 Pyrodictiaceae archaeon | reverse complement strand
CCCCGTGTCGCGGCTGCGCCGCCGCCGGGATGCCGGGGGCTCCCGGGGGCTCGTGTACGACTAGTTTTGTTGGGCTGGGGTTTATTTCCTGGCTGCCTTTATATCGGCATATATCATCGTCATAGCATCTTCTAGTTGTACCGTAAAGGGATGCACTGTTTTTCCACCAATATTCTTCTTGATAAGCCTGGTATGATTCCTGTAGAGTCTTATGATCACATCTATCTCATTCGTTATGGGTTTTGACTTTTCTACTTTCTTTTTTATTTTCTTTTCCAGTTCTTTTATCTCGCTAATTACCTCTCTTGGTGTATGTGGATTTACTATGATCTTTACCCGAGCTTGTATGGGGTGTATGTATAAATGCTCCTTGACTTTGTGTTCAGCTATTTCCAGGATAGCTCTGGGATTATATGGGTAGGGTTTAGGATCTGCAAGGAGGAGCGTAAATGGTTTATTGACTCGGTAAGCTGCTGCTGATACCGCATGGAATGCTAACAGTGTAATTCTCGGCTCATGCTCATCTACTAAGAAATAGATCTCATCTATTCGTTTCAACTCATTCAGTTTATTCAACACTGTGGCATAAGTGTATACAAAGATGTCACCGTATGAGGCCGTAAAGTGCCATGCACCGCATTCAGCTCGTGACGGTATTGCATTGTAGAATATCCTTTTACAATAACGTGGTTCGCCACGATTACGGCAATAGCGCATTGCTGCTTTCTCCAAGCCCTCAAGGAGCTCCACATAAGTTTCCGTGCCGGGGAGGAGCTTTGCTTGAGGCCATGCCGAGTAGCAGTCCGGCACAAGTACAAGCCCATAGTTGTCATGAGCATCTTCATCGACAATAGCATAGATTGGATCCATTGCCTTCACATATGCTGCTCCAAATCGGTACTCCGTAGTAGGCCTCTTAGTGAAAGGGTTCGGAGATACATAGACAACGAGGCCAGCCAAGGCCAAATTACACCTAGAGGGTCCAAATACTACTCTAAAGCAGTGAGGGATAGCGAGAAGACCCTAGTATTGGGGCTCAGATGCGGGCCTTGTCTTCATATCATTCTGTGGTGCCGCGGAGTAACATTGTATGGGTGTACCCCGGGTTCACTCCTCATAGCCCTCTTCCAAGTCGCAAGTTAGAGATTGGCTAGCAACATTATTAACCCTTACAGCATCCCCGGGATAATACGGCTCAAGAGGAGGAACATCGGGCCGCCGCCATAGAGCCCCCTTCAGGGCGATGAGGTGCGAAGGCCTCACCAATGAAGTGGAAAATGACGTATGGGAGGCCGCCGTAGCTCAGCGGTAGAGCGCGGGGCTGTGGACCCCGAGGTCCCGGGTTCGAATCCCGGCGGCGGCCCCACTTCCAACCCACTTGCAGCCTCTAATGGTCAACTGGGCTAGTTTTATCAAGGTCCCCTTAACACACGATTTCGTATCGAAATGGTGCCTCGGGAGAGGTGGGCCGGTAGCTCAGCCTGGAAGAGCGCTCGGTTCGCACCCGAGAGGTCCCGGGTTCAAATCCCGGCCGGTCCACCACCCCATACCCCAATACAACCGTAATACGATCATTAAACCAAAACCATATCTCCATGAGGCTGTGATGACGTTTGCTAGGCCTGACCACAAACTACCGTGATGCAGCTACGGCGGAGACTGAGGGGGCCATGGGCTATGGTATGTTGTAATGCAAAAGTGAATCCTACAATATCCTATTCCTAGTGTTCATCCAGCTGCTATGCAGCCTACACCTAATGCTTAATTAGCTACGATAAGAGGGCTTACACGCTAGGGAGGCCCCGGCTGGCCGCCCACGGTCCCCAGGGACCGAAGTACCTTCCCTGGGGACTGAGGAAACTCCGCCCTCCCCGCGGCACCGGGGCCCCGAAAAGGGGCACGGGTAGGCCCCGTGGCAACGG
>JALTZQ010000025.1:0-4391 GCA_027046105.1 Pyrodictiaceae archaeon | reverse complement strand
CAATGATGGGTGGAGGGCTCCCCGGTAACGGGGGGCCAGTGCCCCCGGAGGACCCTGGGCGGTGCGTTGAAACGGCCGCCCCCCGGGGAGCAAGGTGGCGCGCCGATGAGGGCCGCGCGATCGGCGCGCCATGGACCGCTCAGTCGGATGCGGCCGTAGGTACTGGAGGCGGGTTATAGCCGGGGCCTCCCCCAGAGTCTTGGCGATACCCGGTCGAATGGATTAGCGGTTTCTTAGTGTTGTGGCTGGTTTCTTCACTGTTTATCTGGCTGAGGCTCTGAATCTCTCTATGTGGTGAGTGGCGTGGGTAGACGGAGGAGGAAATATAGGAAGAGGCCATTACGGCCTAGACCAGTTATGCCAACAGTGTTTGAGTGTCCCAACTGTGGGGCAAGGGTATTGGCTGTAAGCTTTAACAGGAAGGAAAAGGATGAGCAAGGGCGCATATTAGCTGAGATTAAGTGTAGCAGTTGCGGCCTTTATGCGACGATGTGGGTGCCTGAGTTGTTTCAACCTGTCGACGTGTATTCAAGGTTTTATGACGCATTTATCGAGGGAAGAGCCGAGTATACCATAGTTAAGGAAGAGGCTAGTAGAGAGGGTGTCAGTATTGTTGAAGCTAGGGAGAGTGGAGAAGCTACTGAGGAGCAAAGTTGATGCGGGAGAGAGACTTGTCTTTGTCCTAGTTGACCCCGAGAAGCCTGTTAATACTAGTGTTGTAGCTAACCTCGTCGAACGTGGAGCTGATGCAGTACTTGTTGGTGGGACACTAAATGTTACACCTTACGATGTCGACGAATACATACGAGGTCTTAGGGCCAAAGGAGTAAATGCGCCCATAATAATATTTCCTGGTGGTGTGAACAATATTGGTCGTGAAGCAGATGCAATATTGTTCATGAGCCTCCTTAATTCTGTGGATCCCTACTGGCTCATGGGGGCACAAATCACTGCTGCACCTATAATTAAGAGGATTGGGCTCGAAACGATACCAACTGCATACATAATCTATGGTCATGGTGGAGCGGCTGGCCACATTGGCCGCTCACTTCCTATACCATGGGAGACACCTTACATTACTGCTGCTTATGCTCTTGCAGCAGAGATGATGGGGATGAGGCTCATATACCTTGAAGCGGGTTCAGGTAGCCCTTCAGCCATACCTGAAAAAGCAGTCGAATACACAAGAGCTGTTATCGAAATACCTCTACTCATAGTTGGCGGTGGAATAAGGGAGCCAGAGAAGGCTTTAAACCTTGTCAAGGCTGGTGCTCATGGTATTGTTATTGGAACAGTTGTAGAGAAGAAGCCGGAAAAAGCAGCTACAATAATAGAAGCTGTTAAGAAAACTTAGCGACATTCACCAAGCCCATACTTTTCTCGAAGAGCCTTCTCTGCATCAACACCTACAAGATTAGCTATACTTAGTGTCCAAGCAAGCACATCAGCAATCTCCTCCTCAATAGCATGCTTATCGCCTCTTAACAAGGCCTCAGCAAGCTCACCCACTTCCTCCACAAGCCATGCAAACGTTGCATACAAGCCTCTTTCACGGTCACGCTCATAAAACATCTTCCGCATTACATCCTGTACGCATGATACCTTCAACACGATCACCCTATATATTGGGCCTCAGAGACCCTTCCACACTACGCCACGAGAATACGGGCTCTACCATGCCCAGGCAAAACAATATTTCACCCAGAAGGCATTGAGAGTTCGCTGGGGGTAGAGTCCCGGCCATGGCAAGGAGGAAGAAGCCTAAAACTACTGGTAGCACGAATAGGGGTGATAGGCCCAAGACGGATAGGCCAACAGTGATGAGTGCTGCAGGGCTTTTAGCATTCTATGAAGAGGAAGACGCATTAATAAAGATAAGGCCTATACATGTGGTAATTGCCACCGTCACCTTTATCGCTGCAGTGGTGCTTCTAACCTTCATTTAAGTCTCTGGTTTCTTCTCCAATCGCTCCTGAATCTCAAGAGCAGCTCTTATTTCACGCCATTGCCGTTCAACATATTCTTCAAGCTCTTTAATTGCCTCTGGACTATTTAATAGTTCACGGAATCTTCCTTGGAGTTTTAGATACTCAATAATGGGCTTCCTCTTTGAAGGGTCAAGCAATCTATTACTTGGCGGATTAAGCCTTAATCTACCATACTCGTACTCATACAGTATCCACATACCAGTCTCTACTGCTAGTTTCGCAACCTTCACTGTAAGAGATGGATCAAATCGCCACCCAACAGGACATGGAGCATGCAGATGTATGAACTTGAAACCCTTTATCGAGGCTGCTTTACGAAGCTTTGCTATGAAGTCCCAAGGGTAGCCAACACTAGCTGTTGCAACATATGGTACACGGTGCGCAGCTACTATTTGGGGAAGTGGCTTCTTGTGCTCAGTCTTACCTTTCCAAGTAGTTGTAGTCCATGCCCCATAGGGAGTAAGGCTACTACGCTGTATACCAGTATTCATGTATGCTTCATTGTCTACACAAATGTATATTATGTCCTCATTGCGTTCAGCTGCCGCACTTAGCGCCTGAAAACCTATATCTGCAGTACCTCCATCACCAGCCCAGACAACGACTTTTGCTCTAACATCCCTTAACTTAAAAGCTCTAGCAAGCCCTGAAGCCGTTGATGCACCAGCAGCAAAGACTATATTGAGTACAGGAAAGTTAAAGCTTGAACGAGGGACTAGTCCTTGAATAACAGAGCTACAACCAGCAGGTACTACGAGAATAACTTCATCACCAAGCGCCATACCAACATATCTTAACCCCATTGTCTCGGGGCAACCAGGACAGGCAGCATTACCTGGAAGCAAGTACTTCTTCTTAGGCAACTCCTTTAACCGGATAGACATGGGGCCCACCATGCCATGTGCGAGGGAATCTTACTCATGTTTGTAAAAAGCGTGATAACTACCCAGGTGATGCCATACAAGCGGCATATTGATTCTGCCAATTTCCTCGACTAGACCTACATACTTCTTCACTATGGAGACAAAGTCCTCTGGAGCTAGGGGGACACCTCCAATACCAGCAACAATACCTATCATCGATGGCTTAGATTCTAGTGCACTTGAGACTTCAAGGAATAAGGGGCCTGCATGCCCAAGAGACACGCTACGGTCAAATACCATGACAGTTTTCTTTGATAATGCATATTGCCTGATCTCCTCCCAAGGGAAAGGCCTAACGTATCTAAGCCTAACAACTCCTACCCGATAACCCTCATTCCACAGTATATCAGCTGCCACTTTTGCATCACCCATCCACGAGCCCATACCAACTATTACGTGATCAGCACCTTCACAGCGGTAGCATTCGGTAAGGCTTTCGTACTGTCTTCTACCAGTAAGCTTTCCATACTCTCTACCAACCTCACGGATAACTTTCTTAGCAGCATTCATCGCCCTCTGCATGCTTATCCTCATTTCCTCAAAGCTTTCAGCATCAGAGAGATTACCCATTGAATAATTGAAGCCAGGCTCCAACACATAAGGCTGGTTCCGCGGTGGAAGCCACTCATCAACTTCTTTCTGGTCAGGAATATCGACAGGCTCAGTAGTATGGCTAAGAATGAAGCCATCAAGACCCACAATGGCTGGTAAGAAGACACGTTCGTCCTCAGTTATCCTAAAGGCTTGAAGCGTGAGATCAAACGCCTCTTGATTATTTTCCGCCATAGCAATTATCCAGCCAGTATCACGCGTACTCATTATATCCTCATGACTTACAAATATATTCCATGGCGGACCTATAGCTCTAGTCACAACAGCCATCACAATAGGGATTCTACTTGCAGCTGTCCACCATAAAACCTCATACATATAGACTAAGCCATGACTAGACGTAGCAGTAAAGGAGCGCACTCCACCAATTGCAGCACCATAAGCCGCTGCTAGCGCTGAATGTTCACTCTCAACACGTATCATCTCAGCATCTAATTCACCATTCTCTATCATCTCCGATAGTTTTTCAACAATCGTAGTTTGCGGTGTAATGGGATATGCAGCTATTACCTTGACACGTGCAAGTTTCACTGCATATGATACAGCATGGTTACCCGTAACGACAATCCTAGGCATTTCAGTTCACACCTCCTTAACCATTACTATAGCGTTTACAGGGCATACATCAGCACAAACACCACACCCCTTACAATACTCGTAATCTATTGTCACCATTTCCCTACCATCAACATCAACTCTTTCAATAACACTTTCTGGACAGTAAAGCCAACACATAAGACAGGATGTGCACTTACCATAATCTATAACTGGTCTCTCGGTACGCCATATCCCTGTGCGTCCAGCGGCACCTTCCGCAGCCTTAGACAGAGGAAGAATAGGATCTGGATCACGAATACCCATTCTCTCG